>NZ_JBIAGB010000012.1:167088-218875 GCF_042869575.1 Streptomyces sp. NPDC006925 | reverse complement strand
GCCCGCCCCCCCCCCCGCCGCCGCGCCGGGGGGGGGGGGGGGGGGGGCCGGCCCCCCCCCCCCCCCCCCCCCCCCCCCCCCCCCGGTCCATCAGGTCCGCCGCGCGGCGGCGCCGCGGGTATGTGCCGAGCGGGAGTTCAGCCGACCGGGTCCTTGGCCGGCCCCGCGGACTGCTCCGCGGCGGCGGACTGCCCGGATCCCTCCGCGGCGGCCGCCGGTGCCCCCGCAGGCCCCGGCTCCGGGTTCGGCTCCGGGTTCGGCTCCAAGGTCCTCGGCTTCCCGGCGTACGGGGCGCGGCTCAGTTCGGGGAAGTCCTCCTTCAGCGCCCGGAGCAGGCAGAACATGACCAGGAAGGCGATCACGAAGAACGGCAGCCCGATGACGGTGATGACCTGCTGGAGGGCGTCCAGCCCGCTCTTGCCGGTGGCCGCCAGCAGGGTGCCGCCGACCACGCCCTGCATCACGGCCCAGAAGACGCGCTGCCGGGTGGGGGTGCGCCTCTTCTCGTCCGCCCGCTCGCACAGCATGTCGACCACCATGGAGGCGGAGTCGGCGGAGGTGGTGAAGAAGATGACCACGATCAGCACCGACAGCGCCGAGACGAAGGTGGCCGCCGGGTAGTTGCCCAGAAACGTGAAGAGCGCGCCGGGCACGTCCCCGTCGTCCACGACCGCCTTGACCAGCCCGCCCGGGCCGTTCATCTCGATGTCGAACGAGCCCATGCCGAAGATGCTGAACCAGATCACCGTGAAGGCGGTGGGCAGCCCCAGCACGCCCACGACGAACTCCCGGATCGTGCGCCCCTTGGAGATGCGGGCGACGAAGATGCCGACGAACGGCGACCAGGTGATGGTCCAGGCCCAGTAGAAGACCGTCCAGCTCCCCTGCCAGCCGGTGTCGGCGAAGGTGTCGTTCCAGAACGAGAGCGGCACCACCGAACTGAGGTAGGTGCCGGTCGACTCGACGATGCCCTTGGCCATGAAGAGCGTCGGCCCGGCGACGAGGACGAAGACCAGCAGGCCGACGGCCATCAGGATGTTGACGTTGGACAGCATCTTGATGCCCTTGTCCAGGCCGCTGACCACGGAGGCCGTCGCGATCGCCGTCACACCCGCGATCAGCAGGACCTGGACCAGTTTGTTCTCCGGGACGCCGAAGAGTTCGTTCAGACCGCTGTTGATCTGCAGGGTGCCCAGCCCGATGGAGACGGAGACCCCGAAGAGGGTGCCCACGACGGCCGTGACGTCGACGGTCTTGCCGATCGGGCCGCTGATCCGGTCGCCGAGCAGCGGGTGCAGGATCGAGCTCACCCGGAAGGGCAGGCCGCGCTGGTAGACGAAGTAGGCGAAGGCCAGCGCCGGGAGGCAGAAGATGGCCCAGGTGTGCAGGCCGAAGTGGTAGAGGGCGAACGCCATCGCCCGTTCGGCCGCCGTGTTCGACTCCGGCTTGACGCCCTGTTCGGGCGGATCGGCGAAGTGGCTGATCGGTTCGGCGACCCCCCAGAACATCAGGATGGTGCCGATCCCCGCCGCGAAGAGCATCGCGAACCACGCGCCGTTGCTGTACTCGGGGCGTGCGTGCTGCCCGCCCAGTCGCACATGCCCGTAGCGGCTGAGCGCGATCCAGATCAGGAAGAGCACGAACGTGGTGACGCCGAGGATGTAGAACCATCCGAGGTTCGTGAGGATCCAGTCCGAGGCCGCCGTGAAGACGCTGTCGACCTGGTCGGTCAGCGTGATGGTGGTGGCGACGAACAGGACCGTCAGCGCCGCCGAGGTGAAGAAGATGACCGCGTCGGTCCGCAGACCCAGCCTGCGTTGCAGCTTGTCCAGCATGGAGTTGTCCCAACAGACGGGGAGGGAGTGCACTGAAGCGCGCCGGGCCGGGCTGATGCCAGAAGATGTGCGTTCGCCAATGATCGCCCCGACCGCGTTGAGCGTTGATGGTGGCACTCCCGATCAAGCACCGCATCCCCTGGACTCTTCTGTTGCACATTCGTGATCAGGTGCGTAACTACCATGTGAGAAAGCCGTGTTGACTCCCCGACTACTGTGGCGGGGCGCTGGTCACCGGCGGCCACCGGGGCGGGCCCGCAGAGGTCGGAGCACTGTGGGCAGCACCGGATCGGGGCGAGCCGCACACATGCGCAAAGAGGAGAAAGACGCCCTGCAGCCCGGCCGACCGGGCTGCCGGGCTGCCGACTGCCGGGCTGCCGACTGCCGGGCACCGCCCCGAACGCCCCGGCGGCCGGGTTCGCCCGCCGCCGGGGCGCGGGTGTACGGGGACACAGGTGTACGGGTGTACGGGGACGGGCCACGGCGCCGGATCGCGCGGCCGGTCCTCCTACTGCTTGCCGGTGCCGACGGGGTCGATCGTGACGCGGTCGGCGGCGCCCGGCCTGGCCGGAACGCTGATGCTGACCGGCAGTTCCCTGGCACGGGTCTCCCCGGGCGGGGTGACGAGGATGCTGCTGACGGGGACGCCGGAGCCGCCGGTGTCGTTCGGCGGGCAGTGCAGGGTGAAGCGGGTCTCCTCGCCCGATCCGAGGGCGACGGCCGGGGCGGTGCGGTCGCTGCGTTCGGCGCTGAGGGGCGCGCCGGCCTCCGGGGAGGTGAGGTCGACGCCGGGGAAGCCCTTGAGCGAGCAGGCATCGCCGCCGATGTTCCTGAAGCTGACCACGAGGTCGCCCTCGGCCATGCCGTGGGCCGCCTCGAAGAGGAGGTCCGACGTCCGGCAGCGCCCGGCGGTGGTCTTCCCGGTTCCGCTGCCCGGAGCGGACCGTACGTTCTTCGCGTCGCCGCCGCCGTCGTCGGAGGTCTCGGCGCTGCCGCCACCGGTCGGGGTCTGCTCGCCGGACCCCGTGCCGCGGCCGGAGCCGGACGATGAGGAGGCGGCGGCGGAGTCGGAGGCGTCCGACGTGGCGGTCGAGTCCTCCCCCTGGCAGGCGGTGAGCGAGAGCCCCGCGGCGAGGGTCAGGGCGGCGAGGGTGAGCTGCTGAGCGCGCATCGCTTCTTCCTTGTGCAGTGGGTGCCGTCCGCTCGGCACGGTGGGCGTCTACACAGGGCTCTGATCCACCCGGACCGTCGGATGTTCACACCCGGCCGCCCCTCTTACGCGCCTGTGACACACGGCCCGCCTCCGCACGGCGACCCGCCGCTCCCGCGCCGTCCCGCGCCGGCGCCGCCGCCCGGTTCGCCCGCCCGGCGCGCGGCGTCAGCGGCGCAGGTCGTTGTAGACCGTGGCTCTGGAGACCCCGAGGAGGCCCGTCAGGGCCGGTACCGCGCCCTTGAGTCCGAGGTAGCCCTGCTCCTGCACGGACTGGACGAGGGCGACGCGGTCAGCGGTGGTCAGGGCGCGCGGAGTGGTGCCGCGGGCGGCGGCGAAGGACTCCGCGACACCGCGCAGTTCGTCCAGGGTGCGGGCGCGCAGGGTCTCGGCGACGGGCGGCCGGTGGTCTTCCGTGCGCAGCAACTGCTCCAGGCCCCGGGTGAGGGTGGAGAGCAGCGAGACGTCCAGGTTGAGGCAGACGGCGGCGACGTAGACGCCCTCGCTGTTCCGGATGCCGACCGAGGTGCTCTTGGCGGGGCGGCCGTCGGGGAACCGGTTGGGATAGTTCTGCAAAACCTCGGGGTGGTCGGGGTCCGCGATCCGGGCCAGGCCCAGTTCGGTGGCCGGGTCGCCGACCCGGCGGCCGGAGAGGTTGTTCTCCACGGCGCGTACCGCGTGTTCGGGGTCGCGCAGGTCGTGCAGCACGGCTTCGCACAGGCCGGGGAACATTCGCCCGACGGCGGTGACGATCTTCTCCGCCTCGCGCAGCAGCAGTTCGTCCTCGGCGGCGCTCACGGTGTCCCCTCGACGATCTGCGCCGTCGCCGCCGGCGCCTTGAGGGCCGAGCCGGTGAGGATCACGACCGTGGTGCCGCCAGGCGGCAGTTCGCCGCGCGCAGCGAAGAGGTCGACGGCGGCCGCTGCGGTGGCGCTGGTGGGCTCCGCGTAGAGGCCGGTGGCCGCGAGGCGGCGCAGGGCCGAGGCGATGTCCTCCTCCGGGACGGCGGCTGTGGTCCCGCCCGAGCGGCGGACGGCGGCCAGCACTTCGGGGAGCCGGACGGGCTCCTTGATGGCCGTCCCCTCGGCCAGCGTCGGCCGCCACCGCCCGGACGCGGCGCTCTGCTCGGCGTCGGGTCCGGCGTGGAACGCGGCGTGCAGCGGCGCGCAGTTCGCCGGCTGGGCCACCAGGAGCCGGGGCAGGGCGGCGATCCGCCCTGCGGCGAGGAGTTCGCCGAACCCCAGATCGCAGCCCAGTACGGTGCTGCCCGCGCCGGCGACGGTGACCACGGCGTCCGGAGCGCGGAAGCCGAGGTCCTCCCAGATCTCGTAGGCCAGCGTCTTGGTGCCCTCCAGGAAGTACGGGTGCCAGTTGTGGCTCGCGTAGACGGTCTGCTCGGCCCGGCGCAGCGCCGCCGCGGCCGTCGCGTCCCGGTCGCCGTCCACCGGGGTCACCCGGGCCCCGTAGGCGGTGGCCTGCAGCGTCTTGGCGGGTGAGGTGTGCGCGGGGACGAGGATGGTGGCGCCGAGACCGGCGGCGGCGCAGTACGCGGCGATGGAGGAGCCGCCGTTGCCGGAGCTGTCCTCGAGAACCTGGTCGACCCCCTGGGCGGCCAGCGCTGAGATCATCACGCTGCTCCCGCGGTCCTTGAAGCTGCCGCTCGGGTTGAACCACTCCAGCTTGAAGCCGACCTCGACGCCGCCCCAGGTGCGTGCCAGCAGCGGAGTGCATCCTTCGCCCAGGCTGACCGGGGGCAGCGGGGGCAGCGCGGCCCGGTAGCGCCACAGCGACCGGTCGGCCGTCACGATGTCGGCCGGTCCCGGCGCGCGCGCCGGTGAGACCAGCAGTGGCGTGCCGTCGTCCCCCCGCCAGCGCAGCGGGTCCAGCGGGTAGCGGCGGCCGGAGCGCGGATCGCGCAGGTGGCGCGCCGGGGGCGCTTGGGGGGCGTTCGGGGAGGAGGTGGCCACGAGAGGTACTCCCTTGCCGGAGGTTCCGAGAGGGGACGGCACGCCCGGACTTGGACGCAGTATCTAAAATTAGACGCTTCGTCCAGGCTGCGCCAGGCCCGGCGAGGCGGTAGCGTCACCCGATCATGGAAGCGGAGACGCAGATCGAACTGGTCGCGATACCCCCGGGACGGGTCGCCCTGTCCGACCGGCGGACACAGCGGAGCTGGTCGGTCGACCTCGCGCCCTACCGACTGGCCGCGTATCCCGTCACCCAGGAGCTGTACGCACGGATCACCGGCGAGCGGCCGAGCACCGCACGCGGGGACCGGCTGCCCGTCGAGGGCGTGTCCTGGTGGGACGCCGTACGGTTCTGCAACGCCCTCTCGCGGCACGAGGGCCGCACACCGGCCTACCGACTGCGGGACGCCCCGGACGGCACGGCCGGGCACCGCGGGGACGACGACGGCTCGAGCATCGAGTGGAACCGCGACGCCGACGGGTACCGGCTGCCGACCGAGGCCGAATGGGAGCACGCCTGCCGCGCCGGGACCTCCGGACCGCGCTACGGGCCGCTGGACGAGATCGCCTGGTACCGCGGCACCTCGCGGGAGCGCCTCCACGAGGTGGGAGGCAGGCTTCCCAACGCGTGGGGACTGTACGACATGCTCGGCAACGTCTGGGACTGGTGCTGGGACCTGTACGACCCCGAGGTGTACGGCGGCTACCGGGTGCTGCGGGGCGGCGGCTGGTTCGACGAGCACTGGAGCTGCCGGGCCTCGGTGCGGCGCCGCAGCCATCCGACCTTCCGGGTGGAGGACGTGGGCTTCCGGGTCGCCCGGGGCGCCGCCGCAGGACACGGCGACGGGGCGGCCGGCGGTTGCGGCACCCGAGGGGCACCCGCAGGCTGAGGACAGCGGCGCCCCCCTCACCCCTCCGCGTCCCTCGCCCTCGTCCACGCTCCACGCCCGCATTCCACCGCCCGCGATGCCCGTGCGTGCGACCGCACACGGCGTCCGTGACCGCAGGAGTGTCCATGAACGCGCCCACAGCGTCGGCATCCCGCCCGCGGCATCCCCTTCCGGACGTGCCGGGCCGCCCGGGCCCGCGGAGGTGGCCGGCACCGCGCACGTGCCGGGCCGCGGGCGGGCACGGTCCCGCATGAGCGGCCCGGCGTCCGCGCGCGGGGCGGCGCCCGCGGAGGCCGGGGGCGCCCGTCCGGCGGCGGTCGTCCTGCGCACGGTGACCGCGTCCTGGTACCAGGACGGACCCGAGGAGCCGCTGGTGCGGCTCCCCCACGCGGGTTCGGGCCGGTGCCGGGCCGTGCCGGGGTGCGGGCAGCCCCGGGCCGTGCTCTTCGGCCGGGACGGCACCCTCGTCGAGGAGGTGCCGCACAACACCGATCCCGGCCGGATCCGCCCGCTGGCCTCGGCGCGCGAGGCGCTGGAGGCGCTGCGCACCGCCGGGGTGCATGCGGGAGTGGTGAGCAATCAACCCGGCATCGGATGCGGAGCCCTGCGGCTGGAGCAACTCGACGCGCTGCACGCGCGGATGGAGGCGCTGCTGGGACCGCTCGCGGTGACCGCCGTGTGCCCGCACCGGCCGCAGGACGAGTGCGCGTGCCGGAAGCCGGAACCCGGTCTGGTGTTCGCCGCGTGCCGGGTGCTGGGCGTGCGCCCGTCGGAGACCGCGGTGGTCGGAGGGCGCACCGCCGATCTGGGTGCCGCACATCGGGCGGGTGCCACCGGTGTGCTCGTGTCGGGGCCAGGTGCCTCGGCCGGTCCGGGGCGCCGCCCCGCACGGGCCGCACATCTGGATGCCGCGGTCCGGGCCCTGGTCGGCGCCCCGGCGGGACGCTGAGCGGGCCGGAGGCCGGGGGTCGGGGCACGCGGATCGCCGCCCGGGCACATCATGCGACCACCAGAACAGCAGCTGACCGTTTTGAGAGCTTTTATAGGCATGAGAGGCTGGCAGCGGAAGGCGTGTCGGGACCGCACGCGGCCGGGTTCGCCGCGCTACGAGCGGGAGTCCCCGGAACTCCGAAGGGAGCCGCATCATGACCGCCGAACTGCACGGCACACGAGTGGCCCTGCTCGCCACCGACGGCGTGGAGCGGGTCGAACTGGAGCAGCCGCGCGGCGCGCTGCACGGGGCCGGGGCGCGGACCGAGGTGATCGCGCTGCACAGCGGGGAGATCAACGCCCGCCAGATGGACATCGACCCGGCGGGCACCTTCACGGTGGACCGGACGGTTGCCGACGCGTCCGCCGACGACTACGACGCGCTGCTGCTGCCCGGTGGTGCGATGAACCCCGACCAGCTCCGCACCGATCCCGACGCGGTCGGCTTCGCCCGGGAGTTCATGCGCGCCGGAAAGCCCGTGGCGGCCATCTGCCACGGCCCGCTGACGCTGGTGGAGGCGGAGGCGGTCCGCGGCCGGCGCCTGACCTCCTGGCCCAGTATCCGCACGGATCTGCGCAACGCGGGCGCCGAGGTCGTCGAGGAGGAGGTCGTGATCGACGGGAACCTCGTCACCACCCGCGGCCCCGACGACCTGCCGGTCTTCTGCGAAGCTCTCGTCGCACAACTGGCCAGGGTCAGAACCCCCCAGTTCGCCTGACGTTCCGCGCGGATCGGCCACCGTCCGAGCAGCGGAAGGCCGGCCGACCGCCGCCCCCGGGCTCGGCGAGCCCGGCGTCAGACAGCCGCCCGACCGGATCCCCCGGACTGGAAGTGGACCGCTCTCGCGTGCCGCAACCGGGTGCGGAGAAGGACCGGGAAGCGCGGTGCGGGAACCGTGAGCACGGGGCAGCGGGCGCGGGTGAGGACGCGGCGGGCCGTGCCGCCGCGCCCGAACAGCCCCCAGCGCGCGCCGCGCACCCCGATGACCAGGCGGTCGTCCGGACGGTCGGCCGTCGCGCACAGGGCGCGCCAGGACCGGTCGCGCACCAGCCGCCGCTCGACTTCGGCCACTCCCGGAGGGTCGCCGCCGAACGCCTCGTCGAAGGCGCGGTCCAGCCGTGCGCGGGCCTCTCGACGCCAGTTCTCGGCCCAGATCCGGTCCGGCCGCAGCATGTACCCGGCTTCGCCGCGCGGTGGCTCCCAGGCCAGCACCGCCAGCAGCGGGCGACCGGTGCCGGCCGCCTCCCGCGCGGCAGCCCGCAGCGCCGCCAGACTCGCGAGCGACCCGCTCACGCCGACGACCAGCCGGCCCGGTCCCGCCGCACCGCCACCGCTCTTCCCCGCCGTCGCTCCGCTCCGCCCGGCGGCGGATCCGCCACTCATCACTCACCCCTCCTGCGTGTCGTCCCGTCCGATCTCTTCGCCGTCGCAGCACGTCCAACAGTCACTGCACAGCGGAGTCTGACCCTGATTGGACTGACATGACAGGGCCAATACGGTGAAACTGGCCTGCGAATGCCGTGAACCGCGGTGCCGAAGAGGATCTGTGCACGCCGCCGGGCCCGTCAGACCGTTCCGCCGTCCCACAGCCCCGCCGTCCGCCGTCCCGCCGTCCGGGTGACGCGGGACGGACGTCCCCGGTGTCCCGTGGGGCGCCCGGGAAGACCGGTCGGACCGGAGACCGGGCCGGAAGAGGAAGACGAACAGACCACCGGACGGCGGGCCGGGAGGCGGCCCCGACGGAGAGCCGCGACACCCGGGGCGGCGCCCGACGGGGCGTCACGCCCGAACCCCGGGCAGACGGCCGGTCCGGGTCCCCTCGCCGACGGCCACCTGCCGCCCACGGGCGCGACTGCCGCCCGACACGTGCCGTCAGGCCGTGTGGTCGGCTGCCTCCTCCGGGTGCGGCTCCGGGCGGGCACCGGCTCGGCCGGGCGCCGGTACGCCGGCCCCCGCCCCCTCGGGCGCGCCTGCTGAGTGGTCCGCCCGACGGGAGTCGGCGTCCCGGCGGAGCCGCCCGGCGTCGCGCGCGAGCGCGTCGACGCACTCCGCGAGTTCGGGGTGCCGGCCGGCCAGGTGCGGCCGGGTGTCCAGCAGCGGGCCGACCAGCCGCGCCGCGTCGCTGTCGGCGAGCTCCCCGGCGAGCAGGGCGCGGGATTCGGCGGGGAGGTCGGGCAGCGCGGTGATCCGACCGGCGAGCTGGCGCAGTTCGAAGGCGCGGTCCCGGGCCCAGGACGCCACCGTGCGGTCGGCCGCCCGGCGTTCGCGGGTGGCGCGCACCCGCTGTTCGCCGGTGGCGCCGGGAACCCCGGGACGGCCCCGCAGGTAGCGGCGCTCGGCCGCCTGCCTGCTGGCGACGCCGAGTGGCGCGGCCAGCTCGGCCCAGCTCGCCCCTGCCGTACGGGCGGTCTCGATCAACGCGGTCTCCCATCCGGCGAGTTGGTCGCGCACCTGTCGGAGCGTCAGCAGCGCGACCAGCGCCTGTTCGCAGTCGGCGGGCGGGAGGCCGGGTTCCGGGTCGGGTGGCGCCCGGTGGCCGGAGGGTGCCGTCTGCGCGCTGCGCACCGCGTCCTGGATCCGGTGCAGCGCTGCCGCGGCGGCGGGGAAGGAGACGGGTCCGGGACCGATCCCGGCGGTCGGCACCGGCTGCTCTTCAGGTGTGGGCACGGGGATCCTCCCCCTCGCACGTCGTCCACAGGGCGACAACCGCACTTGTCATCATTCTGACGACATGATACAAGGAGGACGAGGTGCAGCGCATAGGCGGAACACGGAGAAACTGCCCAGGCTCATCGGAGGTGTTCGTAACAGTGATGCGCACCGATCCGTTCCACGAGCCCGACCGTCGCACGCCACAGTTCCCGGGCGCGAGCGGCAATCGGCCCCGGCCGTCCGCGAGTCCGACGGACGCCCGCCGGGGCGGCGCCGCACGTCGTCGATCGGGCGCCGAACCCGCGCTCCACCCTCCGGGGGACGCCCCGGACGCGTTCGCCACCGAAGCCGGACGCAGCACCTCCGCCGGCCCGGCGGAACCCCGCCGCGCGGCCACCGACACACTGCGCGCCCGGCGCAGTGGGCGGCCACCGGACCTGCTCCTCCCCGGCACCGGGCCGGCCACCACCCGACGCGTCCACGCCGCTCACCCGGCGGACGCACCGAGCCTCCGGCGGCTCGCACCTGCCGAGGCCGTCCACACCACTGCCGGCGACGAAGCCGGACGCACGCGGATCAGCAACCGAGTCCACTGAGTTCTCGCGGCGGCGCGGCGCCGAGCACGGCGGACGGCCAGCGGGAGGGGAAGGGCGCTTCCCCGTCCCGCGGCCGATCCGCCCGTCCGGCGCACGAGAAGCCCGTCGGCCCGCTCCCCGAATTGACCGGGACCGGGCCCGGGACGCGCGCCGCCTCAACACAACCGGAGACCGAGACGTGTCACTGACGCAGATCAAGCCCCAGGCCGCCCCCGTCACGGAGGCCATGACGTACCACCGACTCGTCGAGCGGGTGCGCTACGACGGCGCCTACCCCACCCGCGAACGTGCCGACGCGGTGATCCACGCCGTCCTCACCTCCCTCGGCCGGCGCCTGCCCGAGGAGGAGCGCACCGAACTCGCCGGCGTGCTCCCCAAGGAGGCCGCACGCATCCTGACCTCTTCGGCCCGCGAGCCCGAGGAGTTCACCGGCTGGGAGTTCGTCGCCGACCTCGCCTCCCGCACCGGCGGCACCCCTGCCACAGCACGCTGGGACACCGGCACGGTGCTCGAACTGGTGGCCAAGCTCGCCGGTGAGGACCTGGTCGCCCGGATCCTGGACCGGCTCCCCGCCGGGTACGCGCTGCTCTTCGGCCGCGCCGAACTCACCCGCCCCGCCCCGCCGCAGCCCGCTCCCGCACCGCGCGCCGCCTGACCGCCCGTCGCCGACGCCGGGCCGGGCCGGGCCGGGCCGGGCCGGGCCGGGCCGGGCCGGAGGAACGACGGGCCCGCGCCGGAACGGGCCCGCCCGCATCTGACGGCAGGCCCGGGCAGGTTCCGGGGCGGGCGCCGCAACGCCCCCGCCCCGGCGTCCGCTCCCGGCACCGGCGCCCACTGCGAGCACGGGCGCCGCCGCTCTCAGCGCCCCGCCGTCAGCACGCGGGCGGCCAGCACCAGTGCTGCCTCCTCGGCGGGCGGGAAGCCCAGCCGGTTGTAGGTCATATGGACGTGGTGCAGCAGCAGTTCGGCACGGGGTACGGGGACGCGGGCCGCCGCACAGCGGTCCAGCACCGCCGACACCAGCGCCGCATGTGCCGCGCACCGGCGGCGGACGGCCTCGCCCGGCCGGGGCGCTTCCCCCACCTGCGATGCCAGGGCGCGCAGCCGCTCCCGGGTCTCGTCCGCCGGGAGCACCAGCCGCAGCCGGGCCAGCCACCGGCGCCGGTGCGCGGTCCAGAACGCGTCCCGCTCGCCCGGTGCCAGACAGCCCGCCACCAGCGTGCCGGTGAGTTCGACGGCGGCGGCGGCCCGCTCGAAGGCGGCGGGCAGCGCCACCAGTTCCGTCTCGGAGAGCAGCGCGCAGCAGTCGGTGAAGACTTCCTCGGCCGCGGCGATACCCGCCGTTCCGCCGTACTTGGCGCGTTCGGGCGCGTAGGGGGCGGGGCTCGCCCCGACGGGCTGGCGCCGGGGCGCCATGGTGGGTTCGGCGGGCAGCAGTCCGCCGCCGTCCGCGTGCTCCGGTTCCGGCAGCGCGGCCAGCAGCGCCCGCACTTCGGGGGTGCGGCTGTGCAGTGTGTCGGCCTGCTCGGGCGTGCAGCGGATGCGCAGCCGCAGGTGATGGCCGGTCGCGTCCCAGTACCGCAGGAAGTGCCAGTCCGGCGCTCGCAGTTCGGTGGCACGGGTCGCCAGCCAGGGCAGCACCGCATGGACGGCGGCGTCCATCCGGGCAGGCCCTCCGGGATAGGCCCGCAGATACCACCAGTCCCAGGCGCCACCGGCGCGCTCGTACGCGGCTCCGGCACTCGCCGACGCGGGCTGCGCGAGACTCGCGTCAGCGCTCGCGCCCTCGGTCTCGACCTCGGCCTCGGACTCGACCTCGGCTTCGGCGCCCTCGTGTGCCGCCTCTCCGGGGCGGGCAGCGGTGCTGGTCATCCCTCCTCCTCACCGGTGTCGGCCCAGTGCAGCAGGGCCGCGTGCTCGGCCGCGCGCCGGTGGCCGTCCGCGTCGCGCAGCGGATGCTCGTCGTGTGCGGGCAGCGCCTCGACCAGCCGCAGATGGCCGGTGCCCGGGGTGATCCAGTGGGCCAGGACCTCCAGCGAGACGGCCGAGTCCAGCCGGACCCACAGCGGCTTGCGGTCGTGGTCGAGGCCGAACCCGCCGCCGTTCGCGGGCAGCAGGTAGGCGAACATCTCGCGGGGCATCCCGTGCGCGCGGCGGAAGGCGTCCATCGCGGCGACCCCCGCCGCGTCGCAGCCCGCGTCCGGGGACGGCAGCGGGAGCCGGTGCACCGGGACGATCCAGGAGGCCCGTCGCGTCACCACCGTGCCCGCACCCTCCAGCGTCTCCCTGTCCTGTACGCGCACCTGCTCCGGGTCGCGGGGCAGGTGGAAGGGCATCCGGTGGTCGGACAGCGGCGATCCGTTGATCCACGGGTCGGACAGCACCGCCAGGAAGCGGGCGAACCTGGGGAACAGATGGGTGGGCACCAGACCGGTGTAGGCGGCCGCCAGCGGCAATCCGTCCGGTGCCAGCAGGGTGAGGGTGTCCTGCCGCGGATCGTGCACCAGGCGGGTGGCGTCCAGCGGAAGCGCGTCGGCGGCGCCGAGTTCCCCGGGCAGGGTGAGCGGGGGCAGCAGCCCGCAGGACTGGGCCTGCGCGGTGCTGCACTCGGTCCACAGCACCAGTTCGCGGTGGTGTGCGGCATGCGGCCAGCAGCGGCGTACATGGCCGCGGAGCGACTCCGCGAACTCGCCGCCGAGCAGTTCCGTGAAGCGGGTGAGCAGGCCGCCGGTACCGGGGTTGAACTGGTTGACGACCAGTCGCGGGCCGCCGTCCGCCGCGGCGTCGTGCCCGCCGCGGATCTGCTGGAACAGCAGGGCGGCGGTGGGCGGCGCGCTGCTCGGGCCGACCGGGAGCCAGGCCCGCTCCCCCGGGTCCTCGCGCGCGGCGAGGTCGAGCTGTACGGCCCGCTCCAGTTCCGGGTCGCGGTCGCTCTCGGCGCCGCAGCGCATGGCGAAGCCGAGGACGTCGTCGCAGCTGCCGTAGGCGGCCACGAAGCGGCGCACCAGGGTGTCGTAGAGGTGCGAGCGGAACAGCCGGGGGCGGATCTCGGCGCCCAGCCGGCGCAGGTCCTCCGCCGTGCGCTCGTCCGCCACGACCGGCGGCAGCCGCAGTCCGGTGGCCGCGTCCTCGTACCAGACCTCGGCGGGCTCGAACCGGTCCCAGCCCGCCGTGCGGGCCCACTCCCGGCCCAGCCCGCGCACGCGCGCCACGGCTCCGGCGCGCCGCCGGGGGCCTCGGTACCCGGCCGGACGGGCTCGGCCAGCCGCTCCCGTTCGGCGGCCAGGGCCCGCAACTGGCCCACGACCGCGAGCCCGTCCGCCGCGTCGGTTCCGTCCACCGTGTCGGTTCCGTCCACCGTGTCGGTTCCGTCCACCGCGTGCCCGGCGGCCGGCGCCTGCGCGGCGCCGGTCGGCTCCGCGTCGGGCAGCTGCCGGGTGAGCGCCAGCAGGGCGTCCAGTGCGTCCTCGCCGCGCCGCCACGGGGGGACCGGCGCCAGGACGCCGCTGTCGAGCATCCGCAGGAAGCGCCGGAAGGGGTCCGGCCCGCCGAGGGTGCGCAGCGCGTCGCCGTGCGCCAGGGTGTCGTCGGCGTGCTCCGGGGTGGTGGTGCCGCCGCCGGCCGGCATGCCGTCACCGGGAACCGGCGTGCCCTCGCCGCGGGCCGAAGCAGCGTCGCCACCGGCCCGCGCCCCCTCACCGTCGGCCGACACGCCCTCGTCCGGCGTGCGGGCGGCCGCCAGGGACCGGGCCCAGTCCGCCGCCGGGCCCCCTCGACCACCTGGTCCAGCCGCCAGGTGACCCCGCCGGTGGCCACGTACTCGGGGTGGAGCATCAGCGGCGCCCCCGCGCCCGCCGCCTCCGCCGCGGGGGCGGCCGGGCGGACGGGGGCCGGACGGTAGCGCAGCAGCTGCGCGGTGCGGCGTGAGCGGGCCAGCGCGTACAGGGCGGTGAGGGAGAGCGTGGCGGACACCTGCTGCACGGCGCGGCCGTCGTGGGCGCCGCCGGGGACGCCGACCGTCGTCAGCCGGGCGAAGGGGCTGGTCTTGGCGGCGGCGCGGACGGTGTACGAGTACAGCGTCCGCATCGCCCGCTGCCGCTTGCGGTTGCCGCGCGCCCTGCCGTAGCGCACCCAGTCGGGGGTGGCCAGCGCCAGGGAGTGCGCGAACGACGGTTCCTCCAGGGCGGCTGCCAGGGTGTCCTCGGCCGCGGCGCGGTCGCGGGCGACCTCCTTGTCCAGCTCCTCGGCCACCGCCTGCGCGGCGGCGGTCAACTCCTGCCAGCGGCGCAGCGCGCCGCGCGCCTCCTCGTCCGCGTACTCGGCGATCCGCGCAGTGGTCGGCCCGTCCCAGCCCGGCGGGGCGGCGCGGTGTGCGGCGCGGCGTGCGGCCAGTACGGCGCGGCGCAGGTCGCGGGCGTCGTCGAGGAGGGGGACGAGGGCGTAGAGGATGTCTTCGACCCGGGGCCGCAGCTCCTCCAGCGCGCCGCTCAGCTCGGCGTGCCGGTCCAGGAGTTCGGCGGCCCGGACGGGAGGGGCTACCGCTCGCCGGGGTCCGCCGGCGGCTCCGCCTCCGGACCCCGGGCGATGGCCTGGAGGCCCTCGCAGTGCTCCTGGAAGATCCGCCTGCCCTTCGGGGTGGCCTTGAGCCAGGTGCGCGGGCGCTTCCCGAGGTATCCCTTCTCCACCTCGACCAGGCCCGCCTCCTCGAGCGCCGCGGACTGCTTGGAGAGCGCCGAGTCGCTGACCTCCACCACGTCCCGGACGAAGCGGAACTCCAGCCGTTCGGCCGTGGCCAGCGCGGCCAGCACGGAGAACCGGACCGGGGACTGCAGCAGCGGCTCCAGCCGGTGACGCGGGTGCCGTGCGGTGCTGCTCACCGTGCACCCGCCCGGCGGGCCAGCAGCGCCGCGCCCAGCGTCCATGCCGCGAGCACGGCCAGCGCGGCCGGCCACCACAGCGGCGGGGCGCCCCCCGGCCAGACCGAGCCGGTGACGACCGCTGCCACGTACAGCGCGCTCCAGCCCGCGCTGAAGACGAGGTGGAAGCGGCGGAAGCGGCGGGTGACGACGGGCCGGGTGCCCGCGTACCCCATGGCCGCCATGCCGAGGACGGCCCCGACCGCGTTGAGCGTCACGGCGGCCGCGGGAGCCGTCCGGGCCGCCGCGGCGGCGCCGAGCAGCAGCACGGTGAACCCGAGGAAGCCCAGCAGATAGCGCGCGTACCAGTCGGCGTGGGCCCGCTGCCCGGCTCCCTGCACCGCGTCCCGCTGGGCGAGTGCCGCCCGTGCCTGCGCTGCCTCCATGACCTGCCTTCCGTGTTGTCGGCCGTTCACGTTCTTTCAGGCTAGGCATCTACTTTCCACTTTGGCAAGTCCTCTGCTCACTGTCCGTGCACTTGACAAGCTTTGCATAATGCAAAAGTAAGAAGGGAGCAGTGATGGTCGGCATAAGGGCCGGTGGCAGCAGAGGTACGACGAGTGCATGGGTGCGCTCCGCACCATGGGGGCTGATGCTGCTGGCCGTCCTCACCGGAGCGGGAGCGGGCCTCGGCTCGATCGTGTTCCGCTGGTGCATCGAGCAGTTCACCCGGCTCTTCTCCGGACACGAGGACTACGCAGCCGACCCCGGCTCGGCACACCCCCACCTGTCCTGGCTGGGGCCGTTCTTCGTGGTGCTGGCACCGGTGGTGGGCGGACTGCTGTACGGCCCGCTCGTCCAGCGCTTCGCCAAGGAGGCGCGCGGACACGGGGTGCCCGAGGTGATGCTCGCGGTGGCGCAGCGCGGCGGGCGGATCAGCCCGAAGGTCGCGGTCGTCAAGACGCTCGCCTCCGCGCTGACCATCGGCTCCGGCGGTTCGGTGGGCCGCGAGGGCCCGATCGTGCAGGTCGGCTCCGCGCTCGGGGCCACCATGGGCCGCCTGGTACGCGCCGACGAGGGGCGGCTGCGGCTGCTGGTGGCCTGCGGTGCCGCGGGCGGCATCGCCGCGACGTTCAACGCCCCGCTGGCGGGCGTGTTCTTCGCCATGGAACTCATCCTCATGACCTTCAGCGCCGAGGCGTTCGGCGCCGCGGTGCTCTCCAGCGTCACCGCGAGCGTGATCGGCCGGGCCGCGTTCGGAGACGTGGCCTTCCTCGAACTCCCCGCCTTCCACGTCGACCACCTGGGCCAGTACGGCCTCTTCGCGGTGCTGGGAGTGATCGCCGGCGCCGTGGGGGTGGGCTTCTCGCGCATCCTGTACGCGATCGAGGACGCCTGCGACTGGCTGTGGCGCGGCCCCGAATGGCTGCGGCCCGCCGCCGGAGGACTGGTGCTGGGGCTGCTGCTGCTCGCGCTGCCGCAGATGTACGGAGTGGGCTACCCGGTGCTGGAGAACGCCACCGAGGGCGAGTACGCGGTGGGCTTCCTGCTCCTGCTGCTCGTCGGCAAGATCCTGGCGACCAGCGTGACCATCGGCATCGGCGGCTCCGGCGGCGTGTTCGCGCCGAGCCTGTTCATGGGCGCGATGCTGGGCGCCGCCTACGGCGCGGTGCTGCACCAGGTCCTGCCGCACAGCGCGGGCGCCGTCGGCGCCTACGCACTGGTGGGGATGGGCGCGGTCTTCGCCGGGGCGTCCCGGGCCCCGATCACCGCCGTGGTCATCCTCTTCGAGCTGACCGGCGAGTACTCGATCATCCTGTCCATGATGCTGGCGATCGCGCTGGCCACGGCGACCGGACGGCTGCTGTCCCGCGACACCGTCTACACGCTCAAGCTGCGCCGCCGCGGCATCGACCTGGAGGGCCCGGCACAGGGCGCGCCGCTGGGCGGCCAGCCGGTCGGCTCCGTGATGGAGGCGCTCCCCGAACCGCTCTGCGCCAGCACCCCGCTGACCGAGGCCGCCGACGTGCTGAGTCTCTCCGGGCACGGGGCACTGCCGGTACTGGACCCCGCGGGCCGGTACGCGGGAGTGGTCACCACCCGGGCGGTGGCCGAAGCGCTGTCCGAGCAGCCGGACGGCGCCCCCACCACGGCGGGCGACCTGGTCCACCGGCCGCCGGTCGTGGAGCCGGACGAGCCGCTGGCCACGGCGCTGCACTCGCTCGCAGACTCGGTGGGCAGCGGGGTGCCGGTGCTGGACCCCGAACGGGGCGTCCCGGTGGGCTGGCTCAGCCACCGCAGCGCCCTGCGCGCCCTGCACGCCCCGGCCGCAGCGCCGGCCCCGGAGTCCGTACCGGCCTGACCGGTCCCGGCACCGGACGGCTCCGGGTCCGGACGGCTCCGGGTCCGGACGGCTCCGGGTCCGGACGGCGCCTCAGGTCACGACCGGTCCCAGGTCCGGTCCGCGGGCCGGCCCGAGGGCTGTTCGCGGGGTCTGTGCGGGGCCTGTCCCCCGGGTCGACCCGGAGACTGCTCCCCAGGAACGCCCGCCGAGGACGGCTCCCCCGGCCCACCCGGGGACTGCTCCCCGGCTCCCCCAGGGGACCGCTCCACCGCGCCGTCCGGCGCGGTCGGCGGTGCCGCGAGGTCGGCCAGGTCGCCCCAGCCCAGCGGGTAGGGGACGTCGGCGTCCGTGGGGGGCACCGGCGGTTCGCCGCCCGCCCGGTTGAAGTCCGTCAGAGCCTCGATGAGCGCCGCACGCCGGTCGGGGGCGAGCCGTTCGACGACGGCCGCCAGCTCCCGGCGGCGGCGGGAGGTGACGCTGCCCACGATGCGCCGCCCCTCGCCGGTGAGCGTGAGGAGAGTCTCGCGGCGGTTGTGCGGGTTGGTCTGGCGGTCCACGAACCCGGCCGTGATCAGCCGGTCCGCCATCCGCATGGCCGTCGAGGGCGCCACCCGCAGCAGCTCGGCGACCGCCACCAGCTTGGTGGCGCCGCGGGAGGAGAGGGCCACCAGCATCCGGAACTGCGGCAGCGTCACCCGGTCCTCGACCTCGGCCAGCGAACTGGCCGACACCGCCACCAGCACCCTGGACGCGGTCAGTACGGCGCGGGTGACCGCGTCCACATCGTCCAAACCCTCCAGCGGGTCTCCGCTCTCGGTCATGTCCCCTTTTTACCGCTTCCTTCTCTTCCACATCCTGCGGTCTCCCTGGCCGGCCGGTCACCGGACAGCTCGCCCACCCCGGGCACGCGGGGCCTCAGTCGCGCCCGGGGCCGCGCCCGGGGCGGTAGCGCACCAGGAGCATCGCGGCGTCGTCGTCCTGGACGCCGCCGGTGTAGCGGTCCACATCCTCCCGCAGCGTGTCCAGCGCGGCCTGCGCGTCGCCGGTGCGCAGCAGCCCGCCCTTGTCCTTGAGCGGGTAGAAGTCGCCCTCGCCGTTCCGGGCCTCGGTCACCCCGTCGGTGTACAGGAGGAGTTGGTCGCCCGGCGCGAACTCGGCGCTGAACGCGGCGGGCGGCTCGCCGCCGTGCGCGGCCAGCCCGAGCGGCAGCGCGTAGCTGGCGGGCCGCGGGAAGTCCACCACGCCGCCCCGGCGGACCAGCATCGGCGGTGGATGGCCATGGTTGAGGAAGACCACGGTGCGCTCCTTGGGGCGGACCTCGGCGATGATGGCCGTCACGAACTTCTCGTCCTCCAACTCCCTTCCCACGCTGCGCTCCAGCCGGGCGCCCAGCTGCGTCAGGTCCGGCTCCTCGTAGGCGGCCTCCCGGAAGGTGCCGAGCACCACGGACGCGGTCTCCACCGCCGCCAGCCCCTTGCCCTGCACGTCGCCGACGATCAGCCGTATCCGGTCGGCGGACGCGGCCACCTCGTACAGGTCGCCGCCGATCCGCGCCTCGGCCACGGCCGAGGTGTAGGAGACCGCCACCCGCAGCGGGCCCGCGCTGCGCGGAACGGGGCGCAGCAGCACCCGCTGGGCGACCTCCGCGATCGATCGCACGCTGGCCAGCTCCTGCTCGCGCCGGCCCCGCATGATCGCCGCCACCACACCGGCGACGGTGACCCCGGCGACGGAGGCCAGGGCCGTGTAGCCGCGCCGGGTCAGCAGGAGGTCGTCGTAGACCCCGAGCCCGACGCAGAGCAGCATCGCCAGCGCACCCACGACCAGGGTGCGCCGCCAGGTGCCGACCAGTCCGGCGAAGGCGGGGCCGAGGGAGACCAGCGGCAGGAAGCCCACCTCGGGGCCGGCCAGCATGTCGACACCGGCCACCACTGCCATCACCAGGACCGGCAGCAGCACCAGCACGGTGTAGGTACGCTGCTCGCGCCCCTCAGCCATGGTGCTCCCTTGCGACGTCGCGCCTGCGGAACCGCTTCCGCCGCGGTCCTTCGCTCGGAACTTCACCCTAAGCAACGGCCGCAGCGGGCCACGGGTGCCCGGGCCGTCTCGTTATCCGATCGCAGCGCCCCGCCGCAGGGTGCCCGCGCCCGCCGCACGGCCCCCGCGCGGCAGCGGCCCCCGGCGGGCCCGCGCCCCGCCGAAGCCCTGGGTACGGCCCCTGGGCGCCGTCCGCGGGCCGGCTGCGGGCCGGCTGCGGGCCGGCTGCGGGTCGGCTGCGGGCCGGCTGCGGGTCGGCTGCGGGCCGGTCCGCTCCGCAGCCGCGCTCCCGCTCTCGCTCCCGTCCGGGTATCGGCCCGCCCCCGGGCGGGGCACCGGAGGCGCTCCCGTCCCGGTACCAGGGCGCTCTCACCCCTGCTCCGGTGCCCGGGCGGCGGGCTGCCGGCGGAGGGCCGCCTCCACGGCGGCCACCCGGTCGGCCAGCAGGCCGAGCGCGGCGACGGCCCGGGCCATCGGGTCCGTGTCGGTGTCGCCGAGGGCCTGGGTGCGGACGTAGCCGCGCTTGATCTCCGCCCACCGGTCCGCCCGGTCACCGCTGAGCACGCCGCGCAGTTCGGCGAGCTTGAGCAGGTTGGCCTCGGCGTCCGCGGTGAGGGTCTGCGCCTCGGCGGTGAAGTGGTCCTCGACCAGGGCGCCCAGCTCCGCGTCGTTCATGACCGGCTGCACCCGCTGCACGATCTTGTTCATGGTGCGGTACGAGCCCTGGAGCCGGAACGGCGGCTCGGTGCGGGTCGCGTCGGTCTGTCCGGCGGAGGCGATGTAGGCCCGGTTGACCGCGAGGACGGTCTCGCGCACCGCCAGCACATGGCGCAGCACGGCCAGAATCCGGTCCAGCTCGGCGGGCGGGCAGGGGTGGGAGAGCCGGTCGGCCCGCGCCTCTGCCGCACCCCCGGCCAGTGCGACCAGCAGTTCGACGTCCGCGCGGGGGCGGGCGGCCAGCGGCGCCAGCACCGGGTGGGAGGTCAGCGCGTTCTCCACAAAACTGAGTGCGAAGGCGTCCTGCTTGCCCGTCAGCACCTCGCCCAGGTTCCACACGTCGGCCCGGTTGGCCAGCATGTCGGGGATGCGGAAGCGGCTGCCGGAGCCGGTGTAGGGGTTTCCGGCCATGCAGACGGCGAAGCGCTTGCCGCGCAGGTCGTAGGTGTGCGGCACGCCCTCCCAGACGCCCTCCACTCGCCGGGTGCCGTCGCACAGCGGGATGAACTTCTCCAGGAACTCCGGCGCGGTGTGCTGGATGTCGTCCACGTACAGCAGGGTGTTGCTGCCCGCCTTCAGCGCGAAGTTGATCTTCTCCAGCTCCTGCCGCGCCGTCGCGTGGGGCGCCTGCGCCGGGTCCAGGGAGGTCACCTCGGAGCCGAGGGCCGGGCCGTTCACCTTGACGAGCAGCAGTCCGAGCCGTTCGGCCACGTACTCCAGCAGTGTCGTCTTGCCGTACCCCGGCGGGGAGAGCAGGAGCAGCAGTCCGCCGAGCGCCCCGGCTCCGGTGTCGGTACCGAGCTGCTTGGCCAGGTTCTCGCCGATCAGCGGCAGCCACACCTCGTCGATGAGTCTGCTGCGGACGAACCCGGGCAGGGCCTGCGGCCGGTGGTCCGCCAGCCGCAGCCGGTCCCGCTCCTGCGCGACCAGCCGGGCGCGGCGCCGCTGGTGGGCGCGGAAGGCGGGCACCGCCTCGGTCCGGAAGGCGGCGGTGCGGGCGAGGAACTCGTCGATCCGCACGGTGAGTTCGCCCTCCCGGATGCGCGGGTGGGCGCCGAGCAGTCCGGTGGCGGTGCGGGTGAGCGGCGCGTCGCCGTCGTAGCGCTCCAGCTCCGGGCACAGCTGCGCGGCCACCGCCTCGGCGAGGTCGCCCGGGGTGAGGCCGGAGCCGGTGGAGCGGGCGTAGGAGGACAGCCAGGCGCCGGCCAGTTGGTGCCGTTCGGTGAGGGTGTCCAGCGCGTCGAGGTCGGCCAGGTAGCCGTCGTGGAGGTCCGGGTCGACGCTGTGGCGGAACTTCTCCAGCAGCGCGCGGGCCGCACCGCTGAGCACGAACCCGGCGGCGGCGCCGGTCAGTTCGTGCAGCAGGTAGTCGGCGGCGGCCTCCGGCCGGACGCCGGTTCCGGCGGCGGCCGGCTGCTCCCGGCCGAACGTCCCGATCGCGGCCGCCAGCTCGTCGCGGAGTCCGGCGCCGACCGCCGCCGGCCCGAACGCCTCGTCCGCGCGGGCCAGCGAGACGGCCCGCCGCGTCCAGGCGTCGCGCTGCGCGGGCCCGGTGCCGTAGGTCCAGAACAGCTGTGCGACGGCCCGGGCGTCCGGCTCGTGGCGCAGCGCCCCGGCTCCCTCGTGCAGCTCCAGCAGCGTGCGCAGGACGAGGAGGGCGTCGTGGTCGTGGACGCCGCGCTCGTAGCCCTCGTCGTAGGCGTCCCGGGCGGCCTGCCGGACCAGTCCGGGCAGGTCCTCGGCCGCGCCGAGGGCCTGCGGGCCGTGCTCGTCCAGCAGCCGGGCCGCCAGGTGTTCGGCGCGGTAGACCTCCGCCGACTCGGAGGGGACCAGCCGCTCGCCCAGCGCGCGTTCGGCCAGCAGTTCCGGGTCGGTGACGGGCGTGCGGTAGTCGGTGCCGGTCAGGGTGAGGGCCAGCCCGTCCCCGTCGGGTACCAGGGTCAGGTCCAGCGGCTGGGTGTTGACCGCGAAGCGGTGGCGGCCCAGGCGCAGCACGCTGCCGCCGTCCAGGTACAGCTCGCCGCGGTCCCGCAGGGCACGCGCCGCCTCCTGACGCGCGGTCGACAGCCGGTCCTCCAACTCCTGGGCGCGGGCCGACTCGCCCGACTCGCGCAGGGCACCGGCGGTGCGCCGCACGGCGTCCGCCATCGGGTCGGAGGTGAAGAACGCGGCGAGTTCCTGGCTGTCGGCCAGCTCGGCGGCGCGCCGGGCGAGGGTGCCCAGGGTGCGCTCGGCGGAGCCGACGAGCTGTTCGGTGCGGCGGGCCCTGGCGTCGGCCAGCGCCTGTTTGCGGGCGGCGAAGGCGTCGTTGAGTTCGGCGCGCTTGGCGTCGAGGTCGGCGAGGAAGTCGGGGGACTCGGCGAACCGCCGCTCCAGGTCCTCGACCTTCGCCAGCAGCCGGGCGTGCTGGGTGTCGCACTGCTGCGGGGTGTCGCCCGCGGTGAGCGCGGCGGTGAGGGACTGGCCCAGCAGTGCGAACTCCGCGGCGAACTCGGCCCGGGACTCGCTCGCGAGCAGGGTCCGGCGGCGGGCCTCCGCCGTGGCACGGGCCCGGTTGAGCCCCCCGGCCACCTCCGAGACGCGCTCCAGGACGGCGGTGCGCACGGCCGCGTCGCCCGCCTCCAGCGCGCCGATCACCTCGGTGACGGTACGCAGCCCCTGGTCCAGGGCGCCGATCCGCTCGGCGACCGCGGCGGCCTCGGCGGCCGTGTCGGCGTCCCGCGCGGCGGCGATCAGCTCCTCGATGTCGCGGTGGTGGTCCGCGAACGCGCCCTCCTCGCGCAGGCTCTCGACCGCCCGCAGCCCGAAGGCGGCCAGTTCGGCTTCGGCTTCGGCCGCCAGCTCGGCGGCGCGCGCGGTGTCGGCGTAGCGCGTCTCGGCGCAGCCGAGCAGTCTGCCCTGGGCGGCGCGCAGCGCGGTCAGCCCCTCGACCCACGCGGTGGCCGGGCGGGCCTCGTCGCCGCGTACCTGCCGCACCACCGCGGCCAGTCCGGTTGCCGCGGCCTCCAGCTCCTCGGCGGCCTGCCGGGTGAGGTCGCGGACGGTCTCGAACTCGGCGAGCACCTGCGCGGCGGTGCCCGCCAGCTCCTGGAGCGGAGTGTGCAGGTCGCCCGTCTCCGGGGCGCCCAGCCAGGGGTGACTGTCCGCGGTGCGCCCGCAGGCGGCGGCCAGGGCCCGGTAGCGCTCCGCGGTCGGCTCGCCGTGTGCGGGCGCGGCGGAGCGGGCGACGGCCAGGCACGCGGAGATGCCGCCGACCAGGTCCCGGTTGCCGATCCGGGCCAGCGGTCCGGCGTCCCCGCCCGCCGTTCCTCCCGAGGCCGCCTCGAACGCGTCGGACACGTACGGGGACGCCCAGGTCTGCACGGTGTGCACCCGGCCGTGCTGCACGCCGTCGTCGCCGTCCGCGCGCAGCACGGCCAGGGTGCCGTCGCCGAAGAGCGCGTGCCCCTTGCAGACCAGCGGGGCGGCGAACTCCTGGCGCAGGGTGCTGTAGGACAGCAGCAGGTCGCGGCCGCCGGCCTGGGGCGCGTGGAAGGCGAACAGCACGTCCTCGCCGTTGGGGGCCCGCAGTGCGGCCTCGAAGCCGAACCCGGCGGTGTCCACCGCGTCGAAGGTCTTCCACTCGCCCGAGGCCAGGTAGTAGCCGCCGGGGAAGACCACGCCGCCGTCGCCGGGCAGCCGGCGGCAGGCCGCGCCGATGCCGTCCAGCCGGACCACCTGCCGGGTGAGCGGGTTGACGACCAGGTAGCGGCGCTGCTCCTCCTTGTAGGGCCGCACCCGCAGCAGGACGAGCGGGCCGACGGCGGCGTGCGCGATCTCCGCGTCCGCGAGCGACTGGAGGGCGTCGCTGACGGGTTCGCGGTACAGCTCGTCGGCTTCCGGGACGCCGGTGCCGACGCCGGTGCCGGGGCCGCTGCCGGGGCCGGTGCCGGGGCCGGTCTCCGTCTCGTTCCCGGTGCCGTGCCCGTCCCCGACGGTGAGGAAGCCGCCGACCGTGGAGACGTGGACCCCGTCGCCGACGGCGACGTACGGACGGCGTCCGGAGACGTGGTCCTCGCGGGTCGCCTCGGTCCACGCCAGGTCCTGCTCGGCCGGTGCGGTGTGGTCGCGCTCGCCGCGCGCGTCCAGGAACCGGGCGCTGCCGCCGTCCGGGGCGAGTTCCCAGCGCAGCACCCGGATGTCGGCGGGGTTCTCGCCGGTCTGGAAGACGGCCAGCAGCCTGCCCTCGACCGGGCGCAGCCGCAGCAGCCTGGCGTGCCGGTAGTAGCGGTGCAGCGCGGCGAACTCGTGCCGGAAGTCGGCATCGTCCAGCAGCCCGGGCACCGCGTCGGCGGGCAGCGGGTTCAGCTCCCGGTCGTGGAGGGCCAGCACGTCGCCCGGTTCGGTCCGGCCGTCCGCCGGGGCCGGTCCGGCGTGGCGGCCGAAGAGCAGCCGGTCCCCGACCGCCACCACGTCGCGCGGCAGGCTCGGGCGTTCGCTGTGCAGCCGTCCGGTGCCGGTCAGCGCCAGCCGCCGGGCGCCGAACTCCTCGGTGCGCAGCACATCGAGCGCCTCCGCGCGGCGGGCGAGTTCGGCGGCCTGCGCGGCGAGCCGGTCGCGCAGCACCTCGTACGTTCCGGTGTCCGGACCGGTGTCCATCGCGGGCTTCCTTCCTCGGGGCGGGTGGGTGCGGGGCAGGTGCCCGGTGGGCCGGGGCGGTTCGGCCCCGGCCCACCGGGCGCGGACTGCGGGTCAGTCCTGGCCGCCGCCGTGCGCGGCGGCGGTGCGGCCGTCCCCGTTCAGCTCGGCCAGCGGCATGTCCGCCAGGCCCAGGCTGCGCGCGGACTCCAGCAGTTCGCCCAGCCGGCCGGACTGCTGCCCGCCGTCGCTCATCAGCTTCGTCAGCAGCGCGGAGACGGTCAGGTTCTGCACGTCGCCGGTGCTGAAGGAGCCCAGCACCCGGGTGAGGTCGCGGGTGAAGTCGGCGGAGCCGTCCAACCACGATCCGGCCAGGGCCTGCGCGGTGCGGGAGTTGTCGACGAAGCCGTCCACACTCTTGCCCAGCGAGACGGCGGAGACGAGCCGGTCGAAGAAGGCGGACTCGCCGCCGACGATGTCGATGTCGGCACTCTCCAGTCCCTTGGCCAGCACGGCGGCCTGTGCCTCGGCGAGCTGCCGCTGGGTGTCCAGTCCGGCCAGCCGCACCTCCTTGTCGGCCTCCAGGCGCAGCCGGTACTCCTCGTGGGCGCGGGACGCCTCGTCCAGCGCCGCCATCGCGGCGGCCTTCTCCGTCAGGCCCTCGGCCTCGGCCTTGAGCTTCTCGCCGACCGCGGCGGCCTCCGCCTCCGCCCGGGCGCGGGCGCCCTCGGCCTCGGCGCGCAGCCGGGCCGCGACGGCCTCGGCCTCGGCCCGGCCGGCCTTCTCGATGACCTCGGCCTCCTTGTCGCGCACCTGGATCTCGGCGAGCCCCGGTGCGGCGTTCTCGGCCTGCACGCCCTCGGCCAGCCGTGCCTTGGCCTTGGCGTCCAGATCGGCGGCCTTGAGCCGGGCCTCGGAGAGGGTGAGTTCCTCGGCGGCCCGGTGGGTGGCGGCCTGCTCGGCGGCCTCGGCCGCCTTGATGTCCTTGACCAGCTTCTCCTGTGCCTCGGCCTCGGCCGCGATGACGAGGGCCTGCCGGTCGCGCTCGGCCTCCTCGACCGTGCGCAGCTTCTTGATGGACTCCTCCTGCTCGGCGACGGTCCGGTCGACGGCGACGCGTTCGCGGATCACCTCGGCGATGTCCCGGCGCTGCGCCTCGACCTCCTTCTCCGCGGAGATGCGGGTCAGCTCGGTCTCCCGGTCGCGGGCGATGACCTCCAGGAGGCGGTCCTTCTCGATGCGCTCGTTCTCGATGGCGATGACGCGTTCGCGGTTCTTCTGGGCGACGGCGATCTCGCGGTTCTGGTTCTCGCGCTGCACCCCGAGCTGCTCCTCGGTGCGCAGGAACGCGGCCTGGGCGCGCTGCCGCTCCTCCTCCACGACCCGCGCGGTCTCCGCCTCCTCGCGGGCCCGCACGGTCTCGACCTCGCGCTTCTGCTTGGTCTCGGCGTCCGCCTGGCGGCGCTCCAGCTCCAGGATCGCCTCGCGTGCGTCGACGTTCTGCCGGGTGATCTCCTTCTCCTCGCCGCGCTGGAACTCGTTGGTGCGCACGTGTTCGGCGGCGGTCAGCTCGGTGATCTTCCGGATGCCCTGCGCGTCCAGCACGTTGGCGGCGTCCAGCTGGGCCAGCGGCGTCTGCTCCAGGTAGTCGATGGCCGCGTCCTCAAGGCTGTAGCCGTTCAGATCGGTGCCGATGACCTGGATGATGCGGTCGCGCAGTTCGTCGCGTTTGGTGTACAGGTCGGCGAAGTCGAGCTGCTTGCCGACGGTCTTGAGCGCCTCGGAGAACTTGGCGTTGAACAGCTCCTGGAGCGTGCCCTTGTCGCTGGCCCGCTCGGTGCCGATGGCCTGCGCGACCTTGATGACGTCCTCGACGGTCTTGTTGACCCGCACGAAGAAGGAGATGCGGATGTCGGCGCGGATGTTGTCCTTGCAGATCAGCCCGTCCCGGCCGGTGCGCGAGATGTCGATGGTCTTCACCGAGATGTCCATGACCTCGGCCTTGTGCAGGACGGGCAGCACGACCTGCCCGGTGAAGGTGACGTCGACCTTGCGCATCTTGGAGACGATCAGCGCGCGCCCCTGCTCGACCTTGCGGAAGAGCCGGGAGACGACCAGCAGGGCTGCGAGCACGATCAGCAGGACGACGGCGACGAGCACGCCGAGGCCCAGGTTGAAGGTTTCCATGTGACGACCTCTACGAAGAAGGAGCGGCTCGGGGAGCCGGTGTGCGGTGGTGCCCGGTGGCCCGCGGTCCGGCCGGGGCCGGTGCGCGCGCATGGCGGCGCGGCGGTCCGCCGGGTTGTCCGGCGGTGCGGTGACTTCACCGTGCGGTGGTGCGGTGGTGCTGTGGTGCGGTGGTGCGGCGATGCTGTGGTGCGGTGGTCTGTGGGTCAGTCGAAGGTGCGGCGCGGGTCGAGCGCCGGGTCGAAGGGCGCCACCCAGAAGAACTCGCCCTCGGCGTCGTAGGCGTACAGCAGGCCGGTGCTGCCCCGCGTCAGCCGGGCGGTCCCGTTCTGCCGGACCTGGACGAGCGCGCTGGAGCCGTCCTCTGCGGTGACCTCGGCCTGGCCGAACCGGCCGTCCACCTGGCGGGTGCGCACGGTGCAGGTCAGGCCGACGAAGTCGTGGCGTGAGGGGCCGGTTCCGGTCGGCAGCGCCCGGGCCGCGACATGCGCCGCGGCGCGTGCGAGCGGCCAGCCCGCCGACGGTGCGGCGACCAGCAGCGCGGCGCCGGCGGCCGCCTGCTGCCCCGGCCCGAGCCCGGCCCGGTCGAGCAGCAGCCCGCCCGCCAGGCTCAGCAGCCAGGCGACCGCTGTCAGCAGCGAGACCCCGACGGCGGCCGGCAGTCCGGCCAGGCCGTGGAAGGCGGCACCGAACGGTGCGGCGGCCTCCTCCGGGTCGACGCTGCCGAGGGCCGCGAGCAACCAGCCGAGCACGACGACGAGCAGGGCGGCGGAGAACACGACGGTGGGGAAGGCCGTGGTCGCTTCCAGGAAAGTTCCCATGGCCGTCCCCTCCGTCGCCCCCGTTGGCCTCAGCGCCGCACCCCCTGCCGGTGTACGGCACCCCCTGCCGGTGTACGGCACTGAGGCATCCCCCGGTTCCCCCCGGATTCCCCCGTGGTTCCCCCCGTGGCAAGCATTCTGTCCGCGGAGCACGCCGCACCGCATTGCCGGAACCCGGCAGCGTTCTCTAGGGTCTGCGTGCCGGACGGCGTCAAGGAACCGTCAACGCGGCACCAGGAGAGCGGAGATACGGGTGAGTGACGCTGCGCGCATACCGGAGACCTATCTGGACGGCTACGTCGCACTGCTGGACGAGGTCTGCCGGACGGGCCGCCGGCTGAAGCGGGACGAGTTGGAGACCCGGCGCGAGCTGGGGGAGCGCGCGGCCGACGCCGGGTTCGGGCTGCGCGACCTGGTCAGCGCCCACCTCACGGCCGCGCGGACGGCCTGGCCGACCCTGCCGGGCGACGCCGACAGCCTGCTGACGGTGATGCACCAGGTGGTCGACGCGGTGGCCGAGGGGTACGAGCGCGCCCAACGGCAGGCGGTCCGTCAGGAGGAGGCCACCCGGCGGGAGTTCATCGACGACCTGCTGCACGGCCGCAGCGACCTGGGCCGGCTGGCCGAGCGCGCCGAGCGCTTCGGGCTGCGCCTCTCGCACACCCACGCGGTGGCCGCGGCGCGCGGTCCGGCCGACTACGACGAGAGCCACCAGGTGGCGCGCCGGGTCGAACGCGCGCTGATCGCCCGCTTCCACGACCGGGGCATCCTGCTGACCACCAAGGAGGGGCGGATGCTCTGCGTGGCGCCGGGCGACCAGCCCGAGGTGCTCACCTACTTCGCGAAACAGTGCTACGCCGCGATGGACGGCGGCCAGGTGGCGATCGGGCGTGTCCAGCCCGGTCCGGGCGGGGTGGTGCAGTCGTACGAGGAAGCCGTCAGCGTCCTGGATCTCGGCGCCCGGCTGGAGCTGCGCGAACCGGTGCTCTACGCCTCGGATCTGCTGGTCTACCCGGTGCTGACCCGCGACCGGCAGGCCATGGCCGACCTCGTGCAGGCGACGCTGGGTCCGCTGGGCGCGGCCCGGGGCGGGGTCGAACCGCTGCTGGAGACGCTCACCGCCTATTTCGAGTCCGGCTGTGTGGCCGCGGAGGCGGCCCGGCGGCTCTCGCTCAGCGTGCGCGCCTTCACCTACCGGCTGGAGCGGATCCACCAGTTGACGGGGGCCAGCCCCACCGACCCCGCACACCGCTACATGCTGCAGACCGCGGTGATCGGCGCCCGGCTGCTCGGCTGGCCCGGTACACCGCTGAGCGCGTGACGGGGGCCGGTAGCGTTCCGCCCATGAGTACTCAGACCGCGGCCGGGGTGGATCCCGGCTTCTGGGAGGAGCGCCGCATCTGCTTCCTCACCACCCCGCGTCCCGACGGCACCCCGCATCTGGTGCCGGTCGGGGTGACCTACGATCCGCAGACCCGGATCGCCCGGGTCATCAGCAGCCGCTCCAGCAAGAAGGTCCGCAATGTGCTGGCCGCCGGGCCCGAGGGGGCGCGCGCGGCGGTGAGCCAGGCCGAGGGGCGCCGCTGGTGCACCCTGGAGGGCACCGCCGTGGTACGGGACGACCCGGAGTCGGTGGCCGACGCCGAGGAGCGCTACACCCGGCGCTACAAGCCGCCCCGGCCCAATCCGGACCGGGTCGTCGTCGAGATCGCCGTCACCCGGGCGCTGGGCACCGCCAGGCCCGCGGGCTGGTGAGCCGGGGCCGCGCGGCCGGTCAGCCCCAGGCGGCCCGGGCCAGCGCGACGCCCGCGAAGGCGGCTCCGAGTCCGGCCGCCAGGCTCGCCGCCACGTTGAGCAGCGCGTAGCGGGCGGCGCCCTGCTCGGCGAGGCGCAGCGTCTCGTAGGAGAACGTCGAGTAGGTGCTCAGCGCGCCGCACAGCCCGGTGGCCAGCAGGAGCTGCGCCTGCGGCGCCCCGAGGAACGGGGCGCCGGCCAGCGCGGCGCCGGTGAGCAGGCCGAGCAGCAGGCAGCCCGCGACGTTCACGGTGAACGTGCCCCAGGGGAAGAGCGCGTCGTGCCGGGCCTGCACGGCCCGGTCGGTCAGATAGCGCAGCGGCGCGCCGACGGCGGCGCCGACGCACACGTACAGCCAGTTCACGCGCCCGCCCCGCCGGTCTCCCGGGGAGCGCCGCGGCCCGGCAGGCGGACCGTCCGTACCTCGTCGAGCAGCACCGGGCTCTCCCCGGTCAGGTCCTCCAGTTCGGGGAGGAAGGCCCGGATCCGGTCGGCCTCGTCGACGATGACGACGGCCACCGGCAGGTCCTCACTCAGCGACAGCAGCCGGGTGGTGTGCACCATCGAGGAGGCGCCGAAGCCCTCGATGCCGCGGAAGACGCTGGCACCGGCGAGCCCGGCCGCGTGGGCCCGGTGCACGATCTCGGCGTACACGGGCCGGTGGTGGTGCTGGTCGCTCTCGCCGAGCAGCACGGTCAGCCGCAGTGCCGTCCCGTACCGGGCCGGGTCCGCTTCCGTCATCCCTGCCTCCCTGAGATCAGCCGGCGGGTGGTGCCCGCCGCGAGCCCGACCGCCGCCATCGCGCCCACCAGCGTCAGCGCGAGGTAGCCGAGCGCGGTGCCGGTCGCGTCCGCTTCCAGCAGCCGCTCGATGTCCACCGCGTAGGTGGAGAAGGTGGTGAAGCCGCCCAGCACCCCGGTTCCCAGGAACGGCCGCACCAGTCGGTGTGCCGCCCATACGTCGGTGATCAGGGCCATGAACACGCCGATGACGGCGCATCCGGCTACGTTGACCCCGAGGGTGGTCCAGGGGAAGGCGCCGTGCGGGGTGGGCCACAGCAGCCCGGCACCGTAGCGGGCGCAGGCGCCGAGCGCGCCGCCGAGGGCCACCACCGCCACGACGGGACCCTGGCCGCGCAGCACCACGGGCGTGCGCGGGGGCCGCGCGGGGCTCCGCGAAAGCCTCTCCACACCTGTCTCCTACTCGCCGGGCGCCCGTGGGCGCGCGTCGTCGCAAGCAGGGACCGTTGGCGGCGCCGTCGCCGCGGTTGGTGTCCGGCGAGCCCCACCGCCGTGCGGGGCCGGGCGGCCGCCGCGCCCCCAGGTTAACGCCGGTCCCGTGGCCCCCGCACCCGCGGGGCCGCGCCGGGCGCGGGTCGCCGCCCGGAAGCAGAGGGGAGCCGCGGACGGGGTTCGCGCATCGGGTCGTCCCCCTTGCATGTGTTCGAAAATCTGGCAGGCTCCCCCCGTCCCATGCCAACACGGGGCGCATTCGGGGGTCTTGACTTCCGCACGTGCCCCGTGCCGTCGAGAGGACCCCCCATGCGTGTTGTTCACGCTCCTCTGGCCACCGCCCTGGGCACCGCCGCACTGCTGGTGCTGTCCCCGCAGGCCTCGGCCATGCCCCTGACCCCCACCGACCCGGCCGCCTCGGCCACCGCCTACGACGCTCCCGCCGACTACTACCAGGACGCCGAGGGCAAGACCGGCTCCGAGCTGAAGGCGGCCCTGCACGGCATCATCGAGGACTCCGAAGCGCTCTCCTACGACCAGGTGTGGGACGCGCTCAAGGCGACCGACCAGGATCCGGACGACTCCTCGTCCGTCGTGCTGCTCTACAGCGGCCGCTCGCAGAGCGCCGACGACAACGGCGGCGGCGCCGACCAGTGGAACCGGGAGCACGTGTGGGCCAAGTCGCACGGCGACTTCGGCACGGCGACCGGTCCCGGCACCGACATCCACCATCTGCGCCCCACGGATGTCTCGGTCAACAGCACCCGCGGCAACAAGGACTTCGACGAGGGCGGCGAGGAGGTCGACCAGGCGCCGGGCAACCGCACCGACGACGACTCCTTCGAGCCGCGCGACGAGGTGAAGGGCGACGTGGCCCGCATGGTGCTCTACATGGCCGTGCGCTACGAGGGCGACGACGCGTTCCCCGACCTGGAGCCCAACGACGAGGTGGACAACGGCTCGGCGCCCGCCATGGGCCGTCTCTCGGTGCTGAAGCAGTGGAACGAGCAGGACCCGCCGGACACCTTCGAGAAGCACCGGAACGACGTCATATACGACCAGTTCCAGCACAATCGCAATCCGTTCGTCGACCACCCGGAGTGGGCCGACTCGATCTGGCCCTGAGAACGCGTGGTGCGGGGCCGGAGTGCGCGGACGCGCCCCGGCCCCGCACCATCCGGCGCCGGCCGCTTCCCACCGCCGTGCACCCACCGGCGGAACGTCCCCGCTTGTGACGCTTGTCTCCGACGGCTACGTCACACCCACCCGTGCCGATCTTCACGCAGGCGCATCACCAGCACAGATGTCGCTGTTGGGTGTCAAGCGGCTTCAACGATCTTTAACGCCCCTCGTTGGAGCATTCGGACAGACGTGCTTACGGTCGCTCCCGCTCGACACGTTCGCCCCGCACCAGTGGGCGGACAGCCGCGACCGTAAGGAACGAAAGACCATGCTGTTCTCCGGCAAGGGCCGTCATCGTCGCCCCAGCAAGGCCGCCCGTATCGCCGCCATGACCGGTGTCGCCGGCGCGGTGGCCGCCGTGCCGCTGGTCTCCGCGACGGGCGCGCAGGCCGCCTCGGTCGACACCTGGGACAAGGTGGCCCAGTGCGAGTCGAGCGGCAACTGGCAGGCCAACACCGGCAACGGCTACTACGGCGGCCTGCAGTTCTCCCAGTCGAGCTGGGCCGCGGCAGGCGGCACCGCCTACGCCTCCCGCGCCGACCTGGCCACCAAGGACCAGCAGATCGCCGTCGCCGAGAAACTCCTCGACATGCAGGGCCCCGGCGCCTGGGCCTGCGCCGGAGCCGGCGGGCTGACCGCCGGCGGCCCCGCCGCCGAGGTGAACCCCGACGGCAACCAGCCCCAGCCGCAGCACAAGTCCGCACCCGAGAAGGCGGCGCCCGAGAAGGCGGAACCGAAGAAGGCCGCCCCGAGCAAGCCCGCCCAGCCGCGGCAGCAGGCCCCCGAGAGCGGCCACGGCAACTACACCGTCAAGCCGGGCGACACCCTCAGCGAGATCGCCGAGGCGCACGGCACCACCTGGCAGCGGGTCTACGCGGACAACAAGTCCACCGTCGGCGACGACGCGGACCTGATCCTGCCCGGCCAGAAGCTGCAGGTCGGCTGAGCAAGGCCGAAGCTTCCCCAGACCGCCGTGGCCCGTGCCCCTTCCCCCGAGGGCGCGGGCCACGGCTCCTTTCCCGCCCGGCCCGCCGGCTCAGCGGGCCGTCTGCCGTCGGGCACCGCGGGTCAGGAGATGCTCCGGGCCCGGCTGATGTTCTTCGCCAGCCCGGCCGCCGAGCTCAGCCCCGGCTCCTCCGCCAGCCGGTCCGCCTCGGAGCGCAGCTTCGCGAACGACGGCGCGGCGGGCAGCGGCCCGGCCTCCGCGGCTGCCGGACTCGGCTCGGGGCCGGGCGCTGTGGCGTCCCCGCCTGCCCGCAGCGCCTCGGCGAAGTAGGCGGCGACCGCGGACAGCCGCAGATACGGGGAGACCTCGCCCTTCCACAGGCTCTCCCCCGCCAGTTCCGAGGCGGCGATCGTGTGCTCCTCCTCGTGCGGCTTCCGGCTGTCGGGGTCGAGCCAGCGCACCGTCGCGGTGGCCGCCCTTCCCTTCGCGCCGTCTTCAAGCTTGACCGCGTACAGCGCCGTGACCGTGTGCCCCGGGCCGACCTCTCCCCCGTCGACCGTGTCGTCGCGGAAGTCGTCGTCGGCCACCTTGCGGTTCTCGTAGCCCAGCAGCCGGAAGTCGGTGACCGCGTCCTGGTCGAAGACAACTTGGGCCTTGGCGTCACGGGCGCGCAGTTCGATGTTGCGGGGCAGCTGGTTGACGAAGACCTCGTGGGCCTCCGCACGGGTGGAGAGGTAGACGGTGCTGCCGTCGCCCTTGTTGGTGAGGCGCTCCATCAGCGCGTCGCCGTAGTTCCTGCCCACGCCGACGCCGAAGAGCGAGATGCCCTGCTCCTTCCGGTAGCGGGCGACCTCGTCGAGGATCCGGTCCGCGTCGGTCTCCCCCATGTTGGCGAGCGCGTCGGACATCAGCACGACCCGGTTGGTGGCCCCTGAGCGCCGGTGCTCGGCCGCCTGCCGGTAGCCCTGCTTCATCCCCGCGCCCAGGTCGGTGCTGGACCGCGGCTCCAGCTCGTCGACGGCCGCCCGCAGCCGGTCGCGGCCGCCGTCGTCCAGCCGGGTCATGGGCAGTACGGTCTCCGCCTTCCCGCTGAAGGTCACCAGCGAGACGGAGTCGCTCTCGCGCAGCCGGCCGGCTGCCGTCCGCAGTGCGTCCTTGACCAGGTCCAGCCGGCCGGGCCCGCGCATCGAGCCGGAGACGTCGAGGACGAAGGTGAGCGCGGCCGGGCGGCGCGGCGCGTCCGGGTCGCTCTTCCTGGTGGCCAGCCCGACCCGCATCAGCGACCAGTCGCCCGCACCGAGGCGGGCTCCGTCCGCCGAGACGGAGAAGCCGTCGCCCTTGGGCCGCCGGTAGCCCTGCGGAAAGCTGTTGACGAACTCCTCGGTGCGCACCGTGCGCGGAGCCGGCCGGGCGCCGTCCCGGAGCATGCGCTGCGCGTAGCTGTAGGACGCCGTATCGACGTCCAGCGCGAACGTCGAACGGAAGTCGGCCGGTTCCTCGGGCTTCCCGGAGGCGCCGTTCCGCGGCTGGGCGGCACCGCCCTCCGCGTAGCCGGGGGCGCCCCGGCCGCCGCCCTTGTCGAGGCTCGTGGCCTTGGTGTCATGGATGTCCCCGGTGCATCCCGACAGCACTCCCACCGCCACCGCCATGGCGACCCCCGCGAGCCGTGCCCGCCTCATCGCGTCCCCCTCACACCGTCGCGTTCAGTTGCGTTCCTCCGGTGTGACGGGAGACGGCGCCGCCGGGACTCGTGCGGAAGGTCGCGATTCGGTGACAAACCGTTCACGGCCGACGGGAGTTCAGCGCGGATACGCGCCCGGGGCCAGCTCCTCCAGCAGGGCCCGGGTCCGCGGCGGGAGGCCGCGCTCCGCGCCGTGCAACGCGGCGGCACGCTCCGTGACCCAGCGCACGGCCTCGTCGAAGACGGCCTGCTCCCCCGTGTCGTGCGCGGCCCGCAGCAGCGCGTCCCACAGCCGTTCGTCGGCCGAGGCGGTCCGCAGCGCCGCGTACGCCGCGTCGACCGCGGCGCCCGGTTCGCCGAACCTGAGGTGCTCGGCGCAGAGCGCCAGCCCGACCTCGGCGACGAGCAGCGGGTGCTGGGCCTCGACCGCGTCGTGGGCGAGCCACCCGTACCGGCCCTGCGGCCGGTCGCAGAGCAGCGGTCCGCGGGCGAGGTCCAGGGCTTCGGTCAGCTTCTGGCGGCGCACCTGCGCGGCCAGCCTGCTGCCGCGCTCCCCGGTGCAGCCGTGGTGCAGGGTGCGCAGCACGTCCCAGTCGGAGACGACGGAGGAACGCAGCGCGAGGCGTCCGTCCTTGTCGGTGGACAGCCGGGGCGTGCCGTCGGTCTCGATGCCCAGCCAGCCGCGCAGCCGTTCGACGAGTGCGTCCCGGACGTCGTCGGTGACGCCCTTGGGCCACAGTGCGGAGGCCAGCACCCGCGGGTGCACTCCGTCCCGGTTGAGCAGCAGCAGCGCCAGGGCCTCGTGCAGCAGCGCGCTGCGCGCCTCCTCGGGCGGTTCGATCCCGGTGACGTCGTAGTTGCCCATGATCCGTGCGTAGACGGCCGGGCGGCCGCCCTCGCTCAGGTCGACGCGGAACCCGGGGCCCCGGCCGCTCTCGGCCCGCTCTCCGTCGGCGTCGGCGAACAGCTCGACCACCGCGGTGCGCAGTTCCTCGGGCAGCAGCTGGGCCCGCACCTGGAGTCCCATCCGGGGCGCGGCCAGGGTGCCCTCCGCGTCGACCGTGAACTCCCACACGGCGCTGGGCAGCCGCCCGCCGGCCACCCCGACGACGAAGCCGACGCGCGGCCCCCCGCGTTCGGTGGCGAGCGCCGCCAGCCGGTGCGCCTCCTCCTCGGTGGGCTCAGCGCCGACGAGCACCACCTGGGGTGCCGCCTGCGCGCCGGAGGCGGCGGGCCCCTCGGTCCGCGCGGCTTCCCGCTCGCGCAGCAGCGCCGCCACGTCGGGCAGGTGCCGCACCCGGTCGGGTGCCAGCGCGTGCAGTTCGGCGCCGAAGCCGACGAGGGTCAGTCCGGTCCCCTGCGACCAGCTTCCGGTGGCGAGTTCGGCGGCAACGGAGGCGAGGACGGCGATGCGCCGCTCCTCCTCGCCCGCGACCGACACCAGGCCGGGCACCGACTCCAGGTTGAGCAGCAGCCGCGCCTCGCCGCGCAGGCCGAGGCTGACCAGGGCCGGGTAGGGCGGCGGGCCGCTGGTGTCCACGTCGAAGCGGGTGTGCGAGCGCTGGATGGTCCAGAAGGTGGGGCTCTGGCCGAATCGCCAGGGGGCCGGCGGCTGTCCGGTCTCCTCGGCCAGTTGCAGATGCAGGTCCTGGCCGGTCAGCCAGGCCGCGTAGACGACGGGCAGCGCCCGCCCCGCCTCGGCCAGGTCCTCGGCCAGCCCGCGCAGCGCCCGGTCCAGGAACCGGACGGCGCCGGGGTCCGCTCCGGCCAGGAGCGCGTCGCGGGCCAGCGCGGCCGGGTCGGAGGGCGGCGTGAAGTCGTCGCCGGTCGCGCGCCGGGACCGGCCGGTGACCGCCTTCCACAGCGCGGTCCGCCGCCGGCGCCCCAGCGCCGCCAGCACGCCCGCCGCCAGCAGCGGTGCCCCCAGCAGGGCTTCGGGGAGTCCCACCGGGCCGAGCACGCCGTCTCCGGTGTCCCCACCGGCCTCGTCCTGCGCGGCGCCCGACGAGTCGAGCCGGTTGCTCCGGTCGGCCTCCGGGATGTCGGCGTGGTCGAGGTCGGCGGCGGTGTCGTCCTCCGCCCGGTCCCCGGTGCCGGTGCGGCCTTTCTCGCCCCGGTCGTGGTCCCGGGCGCCGTCGCGGTCGTGGTCCGCCGGGTGCCGGTCGCTGCCGGCGGGCGCGGAGTCGTGGGAGGTGTCGGGGTCCGTCCCGCCGGGCCGGATGTCGTCGGGCTGGGGGACGCCGGGGCCCGGGAGGCCGTCGTCGTCCGCCGAGTCCCCGAGGTCGTCGGTGCGGGTCGGTTCCCGCTCGGCCGGGGTCTCGGGGACGGACTGCCCCTGGCGGTCGGGGCTGTGCGCGTCCGGCGGGACGTCCAGCCGCTCCTCGGTGTCCGGCCGTGCCCGGGCGTCGTCGGTGTCCGTGTCGGTGCCCTCGTCCGCGCCGGTACCGGTGCCGTCCGCGTCCCGGTCGGCCGGGGTGTCCCGGTCGCCGGGGGTCGGCCCGCCCGGGTCGCCGCTGTCGTCCGGGGCCTGTTGGTCCGGCTTGGTGGCCGCCGGGTCCTCCGGGACGCTCGGCTGCAGCGCGGGGTCGGAGTCATCGTCCCGGGCGTCGTCGTCGGACGAGTCCGGTACCGGGTCGGCGTCCCGGTCGGGCGTGCCCTTCTCGGAGGTGTCCCCGCCCGGTGCGTCACCGCCGGGCACCCCGCTGCCGGGACCGTCGCCGCCGGGCGTGTCGCTGTCGGGCGTGTCGGTGCCGGGCGTGTCGCTGTCGGACTCGCCGGGCGCTGTGGGCTCGTCCTGCGCCGAGCGGTCCTCGTCCTGCGGCGCCGGCTGCTGCCGCCGGTCGCCGTGGCCACCGCCCGCGTCACGGCCCGAGCCGCTGTCCTGGTAGCGCTCGAACTGGGCGCGCTCCCGCTCGCCCAGTTGCTGCGCGTCGTCCGGCATCTCGACCAGTTCGCCGCCGTGCGCGTCGGCAGGCATCTCCATGATCCAGCCGGGCCGGATGAGGCTCGCCTCGGACAGCCGGGAACCGTCCGGCTGCACCCGGTCCTTGTTGAGCCGGTAGATCTCCTTGTACCGCCGCCCGTCGTCCAGGTGCCGCTCGGCGATCTCCCACAGCGAGTCGTGGTGCCGGCCCACCGGCGGCTGGATGCGGTAGAACTTCGTCCGCTCGGCCCGGTCGGAGGCGCCGCCCGTGGACTGCCGCCCCGCGCCGTCGCCCTTCCCACCGGCGGCGGCCAGCACCACCGTGTCGCTGCCGCTCCCGCCCATGACGTGCGCACCGCCGCCGTCCAGCAGCGCGTCGGGCCCGGCCGACTGCTGCTGTCCCGGCAGGAGTTGGGCACTGGCGACGGTCTGCGCCGACTGGTGCGGCTGGACATGGTGGCCGAGCTGGGCCAGCCCGGGCGCGAAACTCGCCGTGGTCGAGCCCAGCAGCAGCACCGCGGTGACCAGCTGCCGGGCCAGCAGCTGGCTCGGGCCCGCACCCGGCACCCGGGCCGGCAGCCCCACCCCGGAGAGCGCGCCCTTCACCTCGACCAGCACGCAGGCGGTGAACTGCGCCCAGGCCAGCCAGACGACGACCGTCAGGACGTCGATGAAGACCCCGGCGCTCACCTCGTCCCGCAGCATGTCCAGCGTCGGCATCCGGTGCGGCAGCGGCCAGCCGATGAAGTACGCCAGCGCCGCGGGCACCCCGGCCACCAGCGCGGCCAGCGCGAGGAACGCGCCGCACGCCTTGAGCAGGTCCCCGAACGTGCGGCGGGTGCGCACGGAGACGGGCGTGCGCGAGCGGGCACGGGACCTGGACCCGCCGGGGGCCGGTGCCGGTGTCGAACTGCGGCGCGCCATGTCGTGTGCTCCCAGAGTGAGAAGTGCGGACGTGGAGGAGGGGCGGTCACCCGGACCGGGTCACCCGGTCACGGACTCTGCCGTCGCCGTGCCGTGGACGGTGAGCGGTGCGCTGTAGAACAGCCCGGTCAGGACCGGGCGGTAGGTGAGGCGGATGCGGACCCTGACCTGCTGGGCGCTGGCGGAGACGCAGCCGGAGGCTGCCACGTCGGCCGCCGAGAGGCCGGAGCGGGTGGCGAACTCGTGTACCCGCGCGCCGCAGTTCTCGTAGTTGATGGGGGCGCTGTTGCCCTGGCTGGCGCGCAGCGCCTCCTCGTCGATGTCCTGCGCAGCGTAGCGGGCGGCCTGCTCCGCGATGTCGGCGGCGCGCTCGCGCTGCGAGATGGACAGCCCGCCGTCGACCACGAACGCGGCCAGCGCCATGAACAGCAGCGCGAACATGATGACCGCCGCGGCGCCGGAGCCGCGGTCGTCGCAGGCCGCCTCCCTGGCCCGCAGCCAGGCCGCGGCCCGCTCGCGGAACTCCGCGCGGCGGCTCATCCGGTCCTCCGGTAGGGGTCGATCGGCGAACTGGACCGGCCCGAGATGTCCTTGGCGATGTCCAGCCCGAGCATGTCAAGACCGCGCACCCGGCAGCTCACCTCGACGGTGAACAGCCCGCCGGAGCGGTAGTCGCTGCCCGCGTCCCGTACGGTCACGTCCCCGGCGCAGGTGCCCTTGAGGGTGGCGGTGGCGGCCTGCTGCGCGGCGGTCATCGCCGCGGCGTGGCTGCCGTGCTGGAGCGATCCGGCCCGGGCCGCGTCCCGGGCGGCGCCGTCGACCGCGCCGCGGCCGTCCACGAGCTGCCCGAAGGCGACCAGCACGAGGATGAACAGGATCATCACCGGGGCCAGGACGACGACCTCGATCGTCGAGAGCCCCGCGTCGTCGCTCCCCCTCCGGCTCGTCGTCCGTCTCATCAGCCGCCCCCGTCCGGCACGAACCGCTCCATCGGGCCCTGGGAGATCGCGTACACGTCCATGTCCAGGCCGGGGAAGACCGAGGGCACCCTGGCGCGGATCTCCACTCCGACGGTGTTGTCCCGCGGGCCGAGCAGCTTCACGTCAGGGTCGAGGATCAACTCCGGGCCGAGCTGCTGGATGTAGGAGCCGGAGGTCTCCCGCGCCTTGGCGCGCCAGCCGCCCGGATCGGCGTCGGCCTCCTGCCGGGCCTTGCGCGCTCCGGCCTGGGCCGCCGCCTGCGCCACGTGGTCCGCGAAGAAGTACAGCGCGAACTGCACCGTCGCGAAGATCAGGAAGAACAGCACCGGGGTCAGGAGCACGAACTCGATCGCGGTCATGCCGCTTTCGCCGCGCCGGGAGGCAGCCTCCCACCTGCGGCGTGCCCATCCGGCCGGCCGTTCCTGCGCTCTCACGCTGCCACTCCTACGTGCGGGTGCTGTCCTGGTCCGCTCCTCCTAGCAGGTGCCCTTCTCGTCGGCGCCGTCGATGCAGTCCTTGACCTTGTTGGCGCCGTCGCTCAGCGCCATGTTGATGATGGCGGCGACCACGCCGACGATGGCCACCACCACCGCGGAGATGATCACCCACTCGACGGCGGAGGCGCCGCGGTCCAACTCGCCGGAGCGGGCGCGCTGGACGCGGCCGCGGAGGAAGGTGACGAGGAAGTCGACGGCGGGATGACTGATCGAGCGAAGCGGTTTCGGCATCGTGCTCAGTCCTTTCTTGGTCTTCGGGTGAGGGTCGGCAGGCGTCAGATCTGGAAGACGCGCATGGCCGCTGGATAGATGAGGAAGACGAGGAAGCCCGCGCAGAGCATCAGCTGGGCCACGAGCATCGACTGGGACTTCTCACCCGCGCTGCCCTCGATCTCGGCCAGTTCGCGGTGGCGCATCGTCTCGGCCCGCGAGGAGAGCGAGGCGCGCACCTTGGCGCCGTCGTCGGCGACCAGTGCCAAGGATGCCGACATGTCCTTGAGTTCGTCGACCCCCAGCCGGGCACCGAGGTCGCCGAGCGCCGACCACTGGCTCTGCCCCGTGATCCGCGCGTCGGCCAGGGTGTCGCGGATGCGGCGCAGCGCCCAGCCGTCGCTGACCTCGCTGGCCGCCTTCAGCGCCTCGGGCAGTCCGCGGCCGCCCGCCAGGTTCATGGCCACCAGGTCGAGGTAGGCGCCGACCACCCGGCGCAGGTCGCGCCGCTTGGCCGCGGCGTCCCGGCGCACCTCCAGGTCCGGCAGCATGAAGAACACCACCGCGCAGAGCAGCGCCAGCCACAGCGGGATCAGCGGGCTGCGGCCGAACCCGATCAGCCAGCCGATCGAGAACAGGAACGGCCCGAAGAACAGCCCTGCGGCGGCCAGCAGCACCTTCGTCGCGAGGAACTTCTCCCAACTGCGCTCCAGCACCTCCAGGTCGGAGCGGAGACTGCGCTGCTCCCAGCCCTGCCGCAGATACAGCTCGGCGACCCGGGCGCCGATCCGGGCGCGGAAGGCGGCGACCCGTCCGCTCTCCTCCGGGGTGCCCTGCGCACCCTGCTGGTGCGCGGCGGCGCGGGCGCGCAGCGCGTCGATCTCGGCGACGGAGGCGACGGTGCTCCGCTTGCCCGGTGCCAGGGCACGGACGAGCAGGAACAGGCCCAGGCCGACCAGCGCGCCGGTGAGTGCGGTGAGGGTGAAGGGGGTCATCGGCGCGGCACCTCCGCTCCGGCGCCGGAGGCGCCCGGCCCGGCGGACGGTCCGCCGGGCCCCGGGAGGCCGGGTACCGGCGCCTCACCGCGCTCGCCCGGGTGGCCCGTACCGGCTCCGGGCGCCTGCTGGTCGGCGCGGACCAGGAACCGCTCCGGGGTCTCGATCTGCGACAGCTTGCGCAGCCACCAGAAGCCGCAGGCGAACATGGCGCACACGGCGGCCAGCACGACCTGGCCCAGCGGGGTGCCGTACGGCGCGACGAAGTCCCGGTTGAAGACGGCGAGACCCAGCACGAAGGCCACACTGACCCCGACGACGATCTGCACGCTGCGCCGGGTGGAGGCGCGCTGCGCCATCACCCGCTGCCGCATGTCGACCTCCTCGCGCGCCGACTTGGCGAGCGCGCCCAGCACCTCGCGCAGACCGGGGCCGCGCAGCCGGGCGTTGAGGATGAGCGCGGCGACGATGATGTCGGCCGACGGGTCGTCCAGTTCGTCCGCCAGGTTCTGCAGTGCGGTGGGCAGCGGGGTACGGGCCCGCAGCCGGTCGATGAGCGCGTCCAGATGCGGGCGGAGCGAGGGGGCGGCCGCGCGGGCCGAGGCGGGGATGGCCTGTTCGAGGCCGACGGCCCCGGCGATGGTGTCGCGCAGCGACTCCGTCCAGGCGGCCAGCGCCTCCACCCGCTTCATCGCGGCGCGCTCCTCGGCCGCACCGCCGAAGAGCCGGTCCCACAGGAAGACCAGCACTCCGGTGGCGATCGCCGCGACCGGCCACCGGGTCAGCAGCAGCACCAGCACGGCGGCGCACACCGCGATCGAGCCGCGCCGGCTCATGAACCGGGCCAGTTCGGCGGCGCGTCTGCCCGCGTCCCGCTGCTCGTCCGGCGCCTTGGCGGGCAGCCCGCGCAGCGCGACGATCAGCAGCGCGACGCCGCCGCCGACGGCGACGCCGCAGAGCAGCGCGTAGAGGGTGGACAGGGCGAAGATGCCGCCCGTACCGCCGCTCACAGACACGGTCTCACCCCCAGTTTCCGGTCGGCTGGTATCCGTGTGCGGCCAGCTCCTGGGCGCAGGAGACCGGCGCGTGCGCCAGCAGCCGCCCGTCCGGGGCCTCGGCGAACACCTCGCTGGAGAGCACCCGGCCGTCCACGCCGTTGATCTCCCGTACGGAGGTGACCGAGCGGGACAGCCGCCCGCCGCTGGCGAAGGCGTTGCGGCGTTCGACGAAGACGACGAAGTTGATGGCCCCGGCGATCAGCATCTGGGTGGCCTCGATGGGCAGCCGCTCGGTGGCCTGGAGCGCGTAGGTGGAGATGCGGTTGAAGACCTCGCTGGAGCTGTTGGCGTGGATGGTGGACAGCGAGCCGTCGTTGCCCTGGGACATGGCGTTGAGCATGGTGACGATCTCGTCGCCGAGCACCTCGCCGACGATCACCCGGGAGGGGTTCATCCGCAGCGAGCGGCGGACCAGTTCAGCCATGCTGATGGTGCCCTGCCCCTCGGAGTTGGGCAGCCGCTCCTCGAACGCGACGACGTTCGGGTGCAGTTCGGGGAACTGGTCCAGGCCCAGCTCCAGCGCCCGCTCCACGGTGATCAGCCGCTCGGGCGGGGGGATCTCGTTGGCGAGGGCGCGCAGCAGCGTCGTCTTGCCCGCGTTGGTCGCTCCCGCGATCATGACGTTCTTGCGGGCCCGTACGGCCGCCGCCAGGAAGCTGCCCAGCTCGGGCGTGAGGGTGCCGTTGCCCACCAGGTCGGACACGAAGACCTTGCCCATCCGGGCCCGCCGGATGGACAGCGCGGGCCGCCGGGTGACGTCCATGACGGCGGAGAGCCGGGAGCCGTCCGGCAGCCGCAGGTCCAGCTGTGGGTTGGCGGAGTCGAAGGGGCGGGAGGAGAGTCCGGAGTAGGCGCCGAGGATCTGGATGAGCTCGATCAGTTCCTCGTCCGACTCGGCGACCGGCTCGCCCCGCACCTCGCGGCCGTCGGCGTAGCCGACGAAGACCTGGTCGTAGCCGTTGACGTCGATGTTCTCGACCTCGGGATCGTCGAGCAGCGGTTGGAGCCGCCCGACGCCGAACAGCGCGGCGTGCACCGCGGCCGCGTACGCCTCCTCGGACTGCGCGTCCGGCGGGGTGCGGCCGGAGGTGATCTCGGTGCGCGCGTGCTCCTCGAGGATCTGCGCGATCACGGCGCGCGCGAACTGCCGCTCGTCCTCGGCGGACATCGCCGCCACGCCGGACGCCTGGTCCATGCGCCGCTGTTCGGCGATGCGGTCCCCGGCCTCCTGCCGGAACCGCTTCACCAACTGGTGGTCGACCATGCTCGCGCTCACGAGGCGGCTCCCTCATCCCGCGGGTCCCCGTTCCCGGGGGTGCCGGGCAGCGGTACCGGCGGTGTCGGTTCGGGCGCCGTCGGCCTGCGCCGCCCGCGCAGCCCCTTGCGCCCCCGCTGGGAGGCGTCCTGCCCGGCGGCGCCCGGCGCGGGCGCGGCGGCCGGTTGCGCCGGGGGTGCCTGGACCGGCGGCAGCGCACCCGGCGCCTGCGGGGGCGGGGACGCCTGCGGGCCGGGCGGCGAGGGGTGCGGGGTGGGCGAGGCCGCCTGCGGACCTGGGCGAGTGGGCTGCGGTCCGGACGGTGGCGTCTGCGGGCCGGGCGCGCCCTGGTCGGCCGGGGTCCACGAGCCGGGCGCGGGGTATCCGGACCTCCCGGGCGCCGGGGCCGGGCCGGGGTCCGCACCGGGGTTCCCGGGCGTGCTGCCGGGGTCTCCGGGTGCGCTGCCGGGGTGACCGGGTGCACCGGGGTGACCGGGCCGCGGGTGCGGCGCCGGGCCGGAGGGGAGGGGTTCGGCAGGGCCGCTCGGGGCCGGCCCGCCGACCGGGCCCGGACCGGGGTGCGGTGGCGCTCCGGCGCCCGGGGCCGGGCTGCGACCGGGGGCCTGCACCGGGTTGCCGGCCGGGCCCTGGGGTTGCTGCCCCGGGCCGGGCGGGGTGAGGGACCGCTGCGGCGGCGCGGCCGACTCCCAGTTGGCGCCGTACTGCTGGTGCAGATCGGTGGCGACCTTGCGTACCGAGCGGACGAGCAGCGAGCGTTCGACGCGGCCGCGGCGGCGTCCGGCCAACTGCTCGGCGCCCAGCGTGTCGTGGGCGAGGACGCCGACGACCCGGGCGCCGGCGCGGGAGGCGACCAGCATGTCGTTGACCTGTCCCGCGATCTTGGCGGCGCCCTGGGTGCGGGCCACCAGCAATACGCCGAGCAGCGGTTGGGCCAGCGGGCCGGCGGCGTGCCCGGCGCCGTGCAGCCGTGCGGTGAGGGCCAGGGCGCGGTCCCGCACCCGGGCGATCTGCTCCGGCTCGTCGCGCGCGACGAGCAGCACGAGCGCGGCGTGCGGCAGGAGCGCGACCGAGGCGGCCTCCGGACCGATGCGTCCGCAGTCGGCGATCACGTCGGCGGCCAGTTGCGGGTGCGGCGACTCGGCGAGGTGCGCGAAGGCGCGGCCCACGGTGTCCCACTGCCCGGCCAGCCCGGCGGACTGCTCGGCGCTGCCGAGTCCGACCAGCACCTCGAGACCGCCGGAGAGCCGCTGGGTGTGGTCCCAGAGCTGCTCGGCGGCCAGCCCTCTGCGGGCGGTCGCAGCCAGCGACAGCAGTCCGGTGTTGGGGTCCAGCGGACGCCCGTCCGCTGCGGGGCTGCGGTAGACGAGGTCACCGCCCGCGGTGTCCATCTCGGCCAGCAGCGCGCGGCGCGGCCACACCGCCGAGAGGGCGACGGCGGTCGTGGTGACCCCCGGTGCGCCTTTGTCGGCGGCGAGTGCGATCAGCGCCATTCCGGCTACGCCTTTCCTTGTGTCCGTGTGCTGTCGTCCGTGCCGTGGTGCCTGTCGTCGTGTCCTGCCGTAGCCGACGACGACACCGCGCGGCGGGACGGTTCCACGGGCGGGCCCGGCGTCCCGGCGGCGGGGAGCCCGCCACACGGCCGCGGCGCGGTGGGCCCGCGCGCGGGTGCGTCTCAGCTTCCGCCGTCGGCGTCGAGGACGAGGGACACCTCACCGTTGGACGCGGCCGCGGTCAGCTCGGCGGCGTCGCTCTTGTCGACGACCACGGAGACGGGGAGGTTGCCGCTGGAGGCGATGGAGTCGCCGGAGCCGGACTTGATCGACTGGACCTTGGCGCCCTCGGCGATCGTCGCGTTGCCGGAGGAGCCGCGCCGCTGACCGGAGCCGTCCCCGGTGCCGCTGTCGGAGTCGTCGCTGCCGCCCGAGGTCTCGCGGCCCACCCGGTAGGCGGAGACCGTGTCGCCCTCTTTCAGGCGCGGCGGGTACTGCCCGCTCTTGAGCGAGAGCCCCACCACGGCCTTGCCGGCCTCCAGGCCCTTCTCCTTGGTGAGCATGCTGCCCACCAGTACGGTGCCGTCGACCAGGTCGGTGGTCGAGCGGTACTTCTTGAGCAGGCCGCGCTGGTCCCAGCGCACGTACTTGATGTCGCTGTCCTCGGCGACCATCACCGGTTCGATGGCCGAGTCGGGGATCGCCTGGCCCTGCTGGACCCGCTTGGTCAGGACGACGGCCTCGACCCGGTCGCCGGCGCGCATCACCAGAACGGTGGCACCGAGCGCGCCGAGCAGCACGAGGAGGACGGCGAGCGCGGCGAGCGCGGGCTTGCGCTCGCGTGGCGGGGAGGGAAGCCGGTCCCCGGCCGGTGGGGTGAGTGCCGCCCCGCGCCCGACCCCGGCGGAGCTCCGCTCCTGGGTCTTCACCTCACCACCCCCGTGTTCCGTTCTGTGTGCGTCTCACGTCGTTCCACGTCGAGAAACCTGCCCCCGCGCCGCCGTGCGCTACCCCACAGCGGACATACCCCCGCGTACCGACACGCGGCCACGCCCTACAGATCCCGGGCACAGTATCAACACCCCCCGACCCCCTCAAGGCGGATCCGACCGCTGCCGCGGGGCGTGATTCCGGGCCCGTCGAGGCGGAATCCCCGGGGCCGGCGAGGCTGGATCCGGGCGTCCGGAGAGCGGGGACACCGCGCTCGGCAAGGCTACGGGCGGGCATCGACCGGGCATCGGCCAGGAGACCGGAAGGTGCGGTTCCCATGTGTTCGAGTACGGTGTCGGAGAGGCGTCAAGATCGCGCCAGGTTTGTTACAGGTGTGCCGGGAAGTCTGGTCGGCGGTACGGGGACCCTCCCCGTATCTCTGCACGCGCCGATCCAGGAGCCGCCCATGACACCGCCCACCGCAGACGAGAGCCGCGACCGGCAGAGCGGCAGCGGCGACACGTCGCTCTTCGCACGCCCCTCGGCCCGCGAGCGCAAGCTGCTGTCCGACGCGCTGCGCACGGAGACCGTCGGTGGGACGGTCTTGCTGGTCGCCGCCGTGGTGGCACTCGTCTGGGCGAACACTCCGCTCGCACATCTGTACGAAAGTGTGCGGGCCTTCCACTTCGGCATCCCCGCGCTGGGGCTGGACCTGTCCGTGGAGCACTGGGCCTCGGACGGCATCCTGACGATCTTCTTCTTCGTCGCCGGCATCGAGCTGAAACGCGAACTGACCGTCGGCGAACTGCGCCGCCCCGCGGCGGCCGCACTCCCCGTCGTCGCGGCCGCCAGCGGCATGGTGGTGCCCGCCCTCTGCTACGTCGCGGTGAACCTGGCGGACGGCGGAAACCTGAACGGCTGGGCCGTGCCGATGGCCACCGACATCGCCTTCGCGCTCGGCGTCCTCGCGGTGATCGGCACCAACCTGCCCTCCGGGATCCGCGCCTTCCTGCTGACCCTCGCCATCGTCGACGACCTGGGCGCCATCCTCGTCATCGCCGTCTTCTACACCTCCACCCTCAACTGGGCGGCGTTCGCGGGCGCCGTCGCCGGACTGGTGCTCTTCCGCGTCCTCCACGTCAACCTGCGGGTGCGCGGCTGGTACATCTACGTACCGCTGGGCGTGGTGATCTGGGCGCTCATGTACAACAGCGGCGTGCACGCCACCATCGCGGGCGTCGCGATGGGCCTGCTGCTCCGGGTCAAGCCCGACAACCCGGACGACCCGAACAGCGTCTCCCCCGCCGAACGCATCGAGCACCTGGTGCGCCCGCTGTCGGCCGGCTTCGCCGTGCCCGTCTTCGCCCTCTTCGCGGCGGGCGTCGGCGTCTCGGCCTCGGCACTGAGCGAGACCTTCCGGCAACCGGAAGCGCTCGGCGTGATGCTCGGCCTGTTCGTCGGCAAGTTCCTCGGTGTCTTCGGCGGCACCTATCTGGCGGCCCGGTTCACCCGAGCGCGCCTCAGCTCCGATCTGGCCTGGGCGGACGTGGCCGGGGTCGCCATGCTCGCGGGGATCGGCTTCACGGTCTCGCTGCTGGTGTCCGAGCTGGCCTTCCAGGGCGCCGCCGTCACCGAGCACACCAAGGCCGCCGTCCTCCTCGGCTCGCTGCTCTCCGCGCTGGTGGCCTGCTTCCTGCTGAAGATGCGGGACGCAAAATACCGGACTCTGTGGGAGGCGGAGACCCGCGACGAGGACCACGACTCCATCCCGGACATCGACCAGGAGCTGGACCCGGTCCGCCGCCCCGCCGAGGCGGCCCGCCGCGCCCGCGAACAGGAACGCCGGCAGGAGTGGGAACAGGCCCGCAAGCAGGAGCGCGGCGAGAAGTGACGCGCGGCCCGGCGCCGAGCGGTCGGCGCCGGGCGCAGCGTGCTGCTCCGCCCGTTCCGCGCACCCTGCGCGGTGCTCCCCGTCCCGCACGTCCCGGGTGTGCTACCGGTCGGGCACGTCCTGCGTGCCCTCGAAGGAATACTGCATCAGGACCGTGTCGACCCAGCGGCCCTGTTTGCGGCCGACGGCCGTGAGCCGTCCCGCCGGGGTGAAGCCGTGGCGGCGGTGCAGCGCCGCGGAGGCGTCGCTGCCGGTGTCGGCGATGACGGCCACCATCTGCTGGACACCGGCCGGTCCGCACTCCCGGAGCAGTCGCGCCAGCAGGGCCGAGCCCAGTCCCCGGCCGGTCCGGTCGGGAGCGAGGTAGACGGAGTCCTCGACCGTGTACCGGTAGGCCGGTTTGGGGCGCCAGGGGCCCGCGTAGGCGTATCCGGCGATCTCGGTGCCGAGCTCCGCCACCAGGAAGGGCAGCCCACGCCCGGACAGCTCCTCGAAGCGCCGCCGCCAGTCGTCGGCGGACGGCGGGGTCTGGTCGAAGGTGACGACGGTGTCGGTGACGTAGTGCGCGTAGATGTCCGCGACCGCCGCCAGATCGGCGAGGGCGGCCGGCCGGATGCGGGGTGCGGACGACGTCGAAGTCGAGGAAGTCGAGGAAGACACAGCAGACTCTCTACTCCTCCGAGGCGGGTTTATCCACAGGGATTTTCCGCAGCGGACCCGACCCCCGACACTGTCGGTGGCGCCCCCTAGAGTGCGGGGCGCGGGCTCGGAGCAGGCCGGGCAGGCCCGGGGCGAACGGGGGGCAGCACAATGGCGAGGACGGGCCGGGAAGCCCTGCGGACGGCGGACGGCAGCACGGCCACGGCCGGGCTCCCGGATGCGCACGGGGAGGACGCCGCGGAAGACGCCGCGTGGGGCGCGGCGCTGATCCGCGCCCAGCTCGCACCCGGCGAGCTGTGGGCGCGCGTCGCACTCGTCGTGGCGCTCTGCGCGGGCAGCGGCCTGCTGGCCTCCGGCATCTACGACTACACGCACGTCGGCCGCCCCGAGGGCCTGGCCGCGAACCTGTCACTGGTCACCGGCACGGTCCTGGTGCCCGGGGCGCTCGTGGTGCTGCTGCGGCTGCGCGGCCGCAGCCGCGACCGGCACCGGATGATCGAGCTGTACGGCGGCCCGGCCGGCGGCAAGGCCGGGCAGGGGTTGCGCGGGCGGCGGGCCGGCTGGACGGCACTGTCCGTGCTCGCGCTCTTTCTCGCCTTCGTCTTCCTCCTCTCGGGGCTGATGCAGGCGTTCTCCTCCGACCCGTACGAGGAACCCGACCCCACGGTCTACGGAGCGCTGCTGGCGTGGGCCGTGATCCTGACCGTCGCCGGCTGCGGGGGCACAGCCCGGGCCCGCCGGTACCGGCCGCGCGCCGACGGCCCGTCGGGTACGTCCGGCTCCGGCGGCAGCGCGCGGGACGCGCGGCTGGCACCCGGCGCCGGGCTCTACACCCGGCTCGGCGCCCGCCCGGCCGCCCCGCACCGGCTCAGCCCCCGGCTGGACACCCGGATCCAGCAGCTCTCGCTGCCCGCCGCCACTGCCCTGGCGACCACCGTGACGCTGGTGGGATGCGCGCTGGCCGCGGCCGCCATGGTGCTGCCCACCCATGTCGGCGGCGAGCCACTGTTCTGGGCGCTGATGCTGCTCACCGCGGTCTATCTGGTCCTGCTGCTGCTGGAGTTGACCTACTACGGGCCGCGACCCAGCTATCTGCTGCTCATCATCCTCGCGGGGCTGGCCCTGCTGGTCGTCGCCGGGAGCGGCAACACCGCCTCGGTGCTGGGGCAGCGCGGCGAGTGGATACGGGTGGAGCTGACGGAGGTGCACCACCACGCCAAGGGCGGTCCCACCTGCGACATGCGCCCGCTCGCGGAGGACGGGATCCGCACCGACGGCCTACGCCTCCCCTGCAGCGAGGACGAGGTGGGCGAGACCCTGTCGGTCGTCGCCGACCCGCGGGGCGAGGTGCGGCCCAGCCGCTCGGAGCCGACGCAGCTGGGGGCCTTCGTCGTCGGCTGGGGCATCACCACCGGCGCCCTGGTGGGCTGCGCGATCGGCGCCGCGGTCTACGGCCACCGCCGCCGCCGCGAGTTGGGCCTGCACTCGAGCGAACCGACCGGAGGATCCTCCCGATGACGCACAGCCCCGGCGGCGCCGCACCGGACGGCCCCGCGCCGTCCGTCCCGCTCGGCGGCCCCGTCCCCGCCCACCCCGTCTACCCGGACCTGGCGGGCAAGGTCGCGGTGGTCACCGGCGGTTCCCGGGGCATCGGCGCCGAGACCGGACGGGCGCTGGCCGCCCAGGGTGTCGCCGTCTGCCTGGTGGGACGGGACCGCCCGGCCCTGTTCGAGGTCGTCGACGGCATCGGCAAGGAGGGCGGCACCGCGATCGGCGCCCTCGCCGACGTGACGGACACCGGGGCACTGCGCCGGGTGGCCGAGCGGGTGGCGGAGGAGCTGGGCCCGGTCGACATCCTCGCCGCGTTCGCGGGCGGCCGGGGCTCCCCCGTGCCCGCCCTGGAGCTGACCGAGGAGCGCTGGCGGCAGGTCCTCGACACGGGACTGACCGCCACCTTCCTGACGATCCGCGCCTTTCTCCCGGCCATGGTCGAGCGCTTCAGCGGCAGCGTCCTCACCATGACCGCTGCGTCCTCGGTGTCCTCGGCGTCCTCCGGAGGCTCCCGCCCCGGCGCGCCCGACCTGGCCCACGGCGTCGCCAACGCGGGAGTGACCACGCTCACCCGGCAACTCGCCACCGAACTGGGCCCCCAGGGCATCCGCGTCAACTGCCTGGCCCCCTCGACGGTCCGCACCGAGAAGGTCGCCGCCACCATGTCCAAGGAGGCGCAGCACCGGACCGCGCTGCGCCACCCCCTCCGCCGGATGGCCGAACCGGCGGACGTGGCCTCGGCGGCGCTCTTCCTCGCCTCCGACGCCGCGAGCTATCTCACCGGCATCACGCTGGACGTGGCGGGCGGCCGGATCACCGGCTGAGCCCCACGGGCGGCCCTGCGGCTGGGCCCGGCGGCGGAGGCGGGCTGTTACCGGATGCGGACACAACCCCGTGAACAACTTCGGCCCGCGCGCCATCACATGGGGTACAAGCTCACAGCCGATGCGGCCGCGGCCCGCGCAGACGGGCGGCGACACCGCATCCTGACAGCCCATGGGGGATCTCCATCATGACCGCTCGCCGCACCCGCCGCACTCTCCGCACCACCGGCCTGGTCGCCTTCGCCGCCGCCGCGGCCTTCTCGCTGACCGCCTGCCAGGGCACCGACCAGGACGCCGCGGGCAGCCCGCAGAAGAAGGACTCCGCCTCCGCCTCGCACTCCACCGGCGAGGACAAGGCCACGTCCGGCGGCTCCTCGTCCGGCGGTTCCTCGTCCGCATCGGGCAAGACCCCGAAGGGCGAGCACAACGGCACCCCCGTCGCCGACAGCACCGAGAGCAAGGCGGCCTCACCTGTGCGCACCCAGACCCTGGTGGACGGCAGCACCGCCGAGATCTACCGGAGCGGCGACCAGAACTACCGCGCCGAGATCGTCAACGGCGGTGAGCGCTACGGCACGCTGCGCACCCACGACGCGGACGACGGCGCCAACTTCAACGGGATGTATCTCGTGCTCACCATGGGCGGCAAGGTCCACTCCTGGACGGGCGGCGAGCAGCAGGGTCCGGGCACCTTCGACCTGGAGGGCGGCTGGAAGGCCGAGGTCACCAAGCTCGGCCAGAACCGGTACCGCGCGGAGATCCTGGGCAACGACGGTGCGGTCAACGGCACCCTGGAGGCGAACGAGAGCGCCACCGGGACCAGCGCCAACGGCGTGTACATCGTGCTCACCCCCGGCGGCGTCATCACCTCCCACTCCTGACCCTCATCCCTCCTGACCACTGTGGCGGGGGGGGGGGGGGGGGGGGGGGGGGGGGCGGCCGCCCCCCCCCCGCGCCCCCCCGGGGGGGCCCCCCCCCCCCCCCCCCGGCCCCCCCCGCCCCCGGGGCGGGGGGGGGGGGGGC
>NZ_JBIAGB010000012.1:0-167078 GCF_042869575.1 Streptomyces sp. NPDC006925 | reverse complement strand
AAACGGGGTTTTACTGCGTGCCCCCCCCGGGGGGCTAAAACCCCCCCCCCCCCCCCCCCAAACCCCCCCCCCCCGGGGGGGGGGGGGCCCCCCGGGGGGGGGGCCCCCCCGCCACAGCCGCGTGTGTGCCCACCGGATGCGGCCCCACAGGGACACGGCTTGACCCTCACGTTGCGTGAGGCTGAAAGGTGGGGCCCATGAGCGACTACTACAACGCGTTCGAGATGAGCCCTGTCCCCCCGCCCGGCCCGGACGCGGTTCCGCCGGAGCCTTTCCGCGGCATCTACGGCATGCCCGCCTTCGTGACGATCCCCACGGACGACCTGGCCGCCTCGGTGGACTTCTGGACACGGGGACTCGGGTTCTTCGAACTGTTCAGCATCCCTGGCGCGGTGGTGCATCTGCGCCGCTGGGCCTTCCAGGACGTGCTCCTCGTCCCGGCGACGAGCGTTCCGGAGCAGACACCGGCGATGAGCGTGAGTTTCGCGTGCGTGCTCAGCCAGCTCGACTCCCTCGTCGAGACCTGCCGTGCGGTACGCCCGGACTCCGTCGACGGCCCGCGGGACACCCCGTGGAACACCCGCGACGTGACGGTGACGACGCCGGAGAACGCCCGGATCGTCCTCACCGCGGCGAAGCCCTTCGACCCGGACACCGAGGAGGCGCGCAACCTCGCGGCCGTCGGGATCACCGCACCGGACGCCGGTGGCGGCGACAATGGGGAGCATGCCTGAGGAAACCCACGCCGAGGGCCTGACCGTCGGGCAGGTCTCGGCCCGGCTGGAGGTGACGATACGCGCGCTGCACCACTGGGACGAGATCGGCCTGGCACGTCCGTCGCTGCGCACGCCTGCCGGATACCGGCTCTACACCGCGGCCGATCTGGAACGTCTGCACCGCGTCGTCGTCTACCGCGAGATCGGTCTCGGCCCGGACCGGATCCAGGCCGTCCTGGACGACTCGGCCGCGGACGTGCCCGGCGCGCTGCGCGCGCAGCGCGCCCAGGTGGCGGAACGCATCGCCCGCCTCCAGCGGCTGAGCGCCGGACTGGACCGGATGATCGACGCCCACGAGAACGGCCTGCTGCTGACCGCCGAGCAGCAGGCCGCGCTCTTCGGCCCGGAGTGGAATCCGGACTGGACCGCGCAGGCCCGCGAACAGTACGGAGACACCGCGCAGTGGCGGCAGTTCGCCGAGCGCTCGGCCTCGCGGACTCCGGAGGAATGGCAGTCCGTCGCCGAAGCGGTCGCCGACCTCGACCGCGCCCTCGCCGAGGCGATGGACGCCGGGGTCGCCCCTGGCAGCCCGAAGGCGAGCCACCTCGTCGAACGGCACCGCGAGGTCTTCGCCGCGTACTTCCCCCTGACCCGGCAGATGCAGGTCTGCCTCGCCCGCAGATACGAGGCCGATCCGGGCTTCGCCGCCCACTACGACGCCCTCCGCCCCGGCCTCGCCACCTGGTTCCGCAGCATCGTCGACGCCGACACCCGCGCCCACGGCATCGACCCCGACACGGCGACCTGGGAGTGACGGGGACCGGCCGCGCCCCTGCCCCGAGCGCCCGCCGGAACCGAGGCCGGACTGTCGCCTTGCCCCACCACGCCCGTCCGTCCCCCCGTACGTGCCTACCCTCGCCGAGGCATCGACGAGCCGCGGCTCCGAACAGACGCCCGTCCCGGACGACGAGTCGTTCATCGCGGCGGACGCGGATTCCAGCATCATCGTCGATGCCGACGGGATCATGCTGACACTGGACGGGCGCGGGCTGCCGTGGGACCAGATCGAGACCGACGAGGACCTCGACCAGGACGGCGCGAGGATCGAGCTTTCCTGGCCGGAGATCGCCGACGTCACCCATGGCATCGTCCGCAGGTCCCGACTGCACGTCACCGTCACGCTGCACGACGGCTCGGCCTTCGAGAGCGAGATCAGTGCCCGCCGCGTCTCCCGCGTGCAGCAGTGGCACCGTGAACTGGCGGAGGCGGTCACCCGGTATCTCAGCCGCTGACGCACCAGCCAGCAGGACTCGGCTAGACCACGTGACGAGCCGTATGGCACCGACCGGTACCGCTCCGCTGCGGGAAACGTTCAGAACACCCGCAGCACCCCGCCCAGCAGGAAGCCTGTTCCGACCGCCAGGAAGACCGCGCCCACAGCGACGCAGACCCGGGGGATGGCCGTGCCTTCGGATGCCATCGTCCAACGGGACGGTTTGGCCTGGTCGTAGAAGACCGTCACCTCGGTGCCGACCGGAGGGGTGCGGTGCAGCGGGCGGCCGATCATGTTCCTGGTCTCCATCGGTCGCCCCGCCTCCGTGGTCCAGGAGACGACCGGGTGGTACACGGTGGTGCCGTAGCTCCGGAAGGTGACGCCTCCCGACTCGGAGGGGCCGCTCATCTCCCGGGCTTCCAGGCGGGTCACCACACCTCGCGCCTGCGCCCCGTCCGCCAGCAGGCTTCGGATCCGGCGCACCCGCCCGTACGCGAGCGCCCCGACCATCGCACCAACCGGCATGAAGACGGCGGAGAAGAGCAGCGACAGACCGAAGGCGACACAGGGCAGTTCCGGGGATCGGCGGCAGAGGCGGCGCAGAGCCTATCGTGCGACTCAGCTCCGCCCACCCGCCCCGACCGGTTCTCGCGGGCTGCGGGTTGAGAAGATCCCGCGCATGGAGTTCGACGACACCGCCGCGATGCGGCGCATCTGCGCCGAACGGCTCGGCGACGAGTCCGGCCGCCAGTTCACGGCCATGGCCCGCCGCGGCTTCCGGCTCGACCGTCCGACGGACGCGGCGCCTGCCACCGGACGCTGCCGGCTCGGCGGTCCGGCCCTGCTCGAACCGGGGACCCCCTGGCCCCGCTACGGCGGCTTCCCGCTGTCCCTCCATGCCGTACTCGACACCGAGGCACTCGCTCCCTGGCTCGGCGACGAACTGCCCACCCGGCCGGGCCTGCTCAACTTCTTCTGCTTCGATCCGGATGTGCCGTACGAGGAGTACCGCCACCTGGACCTGTTCGGCCCCGAGGCATGCCGGGTCCTGACCGCCGACCCGGCGCTCGCCTCCGAGGCGGGGGCACCCGAACCGGCCAACAGCTATCCGGACACCCCCCTGCACGCCGCAGAGGTCACCATGCTCCCGGACTGCTGGGATCTCGCCGATGACGACATCGCCTACGATCCCGCGCAGCACTGGGGGCTCACCTCGCTCATCCTGACCGAGATGGCCGACCTCGACGGGAACACCGCCGGGCGGCACCGTGCCTTCGGCTGGCCCGACACCTCGTACGCGTCAGACGTCACCGAACGCGACGCCGACGGCCCCGAGATCCACCTGCTCCAGCTCGCGGAGGACATGGATCTCGGCTGGGGCTGGGGCGACGCCGGAACCCTCTACTTCACGATCCCGGCCGGTGCCTTCGCGGCAGGCGACTTCCACCGGGCCGAGGCGAAGATCCGCTGCTGCTGAGGTCCATGACGAACGCCGTCCAGCTGTGCGCCGAGAACACCAAGGGTTTCCGAGCCGTATCTTTGCTGTCACGCACCGGAACGACGCCCGGGAAGCCGTCCGACACCTCGACGCAGTTGCCACCGTCCGGATTGCTGTAGCTGCTTGCGCGCCAGCGCGCGTCGCTCAGATCGACCATGTTCGTAGCCTTCCGCTGCTTCGGCGATCATCTGCGCAGACATCGGCTCAGGTAGCGACGCCGCACGCAATTGATCGTAGACATGATTGAACCTGTCCACGTCTTCGGGCTCTTCAAACAATTGTCCGTGATTGGCGCCCTCCGCGTAAGCCACTTCTGACCCATCGGGCATGGTCAACAGGGTGAGTGATCCCCCTTGCATCGGATGCGCACCTGAGACAAACGGGAGCACTTGAATCGCCTGTCCTTCGCATGCTCGCCGGACGCGGTCCAGTTGCTTGTGCATCGTCAGATCACCGCCTACTCGACGAGCAAGAACCGCCTCATCAAGCACTGCACAGTGTGTGGGGGCGTCAGGCCCCTGAAGTCGTTCCTGTCGCGCCATTCGCAACGAGACGCGTTCCTCGAGCACCTGGGTACTTGTCACGCCCTTTCCGACCCGCAAAACCTCCCGCGCGTACGCCTCGGTCTGGAGAAGTCCCGGCACGGCTTGCGAGGCGTACTCCCGGATGAGTACCGCCTTGGCGGCGAGCTCCATGAACCTGCGTGCCCAGTCCGGAAAGCTCTCCCGGTACACGTGCGGCCACAGGTCGACCAGCAGGCCGCCCGCCTCGAGGGCGTCGTCGAGGGCGCGGGTCAGCTCCGCGGTGGGGCGGGCTCCGGAGGCGCATTCCAGTTGGGCGACCCGGCCGGAGCTGACGAACACCCGGGCAGCGAGGTCGCGTTGGGTCCAGCCGCGCTGTTCTCTGAGCCGTTTGAGGTGGACACCGTAGAGGGCCGCCATGCTCGATGACGGGTCGAGTGGAGTTTTGGCCATGGGCTCACCCCGGCTGGCTATTACGGAACGAGTAAAGCTGTCAGTGCTGTTGAGACTACGTCGCGTCACGCACTCTTGTTGCCGTGAGCCGGAAATTCCAGCGCGAGGACGATTCATGAACGACGGGCCGCAGGTGCCTGACTGCCAGGACTGTGCATGGTTCCGCACGATGATCAGGCGGGCGGCGTGGGACCCGCAGCCGCGTGCCGACCTGGAGGCGCTGTTCGCAGCGCATCTGCGCCGCAAACACGGCAGCGGCGACGGCGAGGGCGGGGGCGACATGGGCGGCGGGCCCGGGCTGCGGAGCGTGTGACCGTGTGGGCCGAGGGCGACAGGGTGCGGGACGCGAAGACGGGCAAGCCGGGGACGGTGGTGCAGGTGACCGGCCCGGCGCCGTTCATCTACCGGGTGCTGGTGGAGGAGGACGACACCGGCGGGCCGCCCATCATGATCTACCGCTACGGCGACCAGTTGCGCCCGGTAGCTGGGACAACGCGGCCCGGCGAGAGGTTGAGCAGACGCACCAGGCCGTAGCAGGAGCCCACGCCGCGCCCCGGGTAGGGCTCTCGGCCAGTGAGGCCTTTGCACCTTGCGTCTGAGCTGGCCTGATGGAGGAAGAGGGCGACCTGGACGAGAGCGGTGAGGCGGGCGGTGGAGTATCGCAGCTTGCGGAGGAGTGGCCAGGTCTTGAAGGTGGCCATGCCCTGTTCGACAAGTGCGCGGATCTTCGCGTGCGAGCGATTGTGCGCTTGCTGAGCTGCAGAGAGCGTCTTTCAGCGCTCCCAGTAGGGCACCCGTGCGTTGCCGCCGGTGCCACCGTGTGTCCTTTTCGCGTCTATGTGCGGCCAGTTCACGGGCAAGGAAGCGCACAGCCGAGGTGGACAGATCGACGCCGGCTGGCTAGACAAGCACGAAGAAGCTCCTGGCAGGACGGCTTGGACTCGACACTCGCCCGCCTGCCAGGAGCTTCTCTACGTCCGCACGCCAACTACCCCACCCGCGAGGCGGGTTGGAAAACACTCACCGAGGTGTTCCAACCTGATGCGGCGGGTGCGTAGTTCGGTTGGAGGAGCGGTGTCCGGACGTGAAGAAGCTCCTGGTAGACGGGTTCACGACCAAGATCGCCTGTCCCACCAGGAGCTTCCGCGTGCTTGTCTACCCGTCCGGCGTCGATGTGTCCACCTCGACCCTGCGCTACCTCTCCGCCCGCCTTCGCGTCCGGCGCCGCGAGATGGGGACACGATGGAGGCGGCTGTCCTCTGGACGGCAGGCCCCGCTGGTGCTCGCGCACTTGCGGTGCGGTCACACCTACGCCCAGCTCGCGGCCGGCTTCGGTGTCGGAACCACCACCGCCTACCGGTACATCAAGGAGGCTATCGACGTCCTGGCCGCCCTCACGCCGACCCTCGCCGAAGTGGTGAAGACCGCCTCCACCAAGGCGTTCGTGCTGCTCGACGGCACGCTGCTGCCGATCGACCGCATAGCCGCCGACCGCCCCTTCTACTCAGGGAAACACAAGAAACACGGCATGAACGTGCAGGTCATAACCGACCCACGCGGCCGGCTGCTGTGGGCTTCCCCCGCCCTGCCCGGGGCAGTCCACGACATCAAGGCCGCACGCACCCACGGCATCATCGACGCTCTGACCGAAGCGGGTGTGGAGTGCTGGGCCGACAAGGGCTACCGCGGCGCAGGCGGCACCATACGCCTGCCCTACTGGGGCCGCTGGGAGACGCTGTCCGCAGGCCAGCAGGCCGTCAACCGCTCGCACGCGAAGATCCGCGCACTCGTCGAACAGGCCATGGCCACCCTCAAGACCTGGCGACTCCTGCGCAAACTCCGATGCTCCACCACCCGCATCACCGCCCTCGTCCAAGCCATCCTCACCATGCACCTGACCTGCTCAAACCGAGGATGAAAACAGCTCACTGGCTGAGAGAACTCAGAGCTCTTCCTTGGCGTGCCAGTGGTGGGGACTCTGGACGAGCCCCCACACGTCCACGGGTCTCATTGCTGTTGTCTGATGATCCAGTCGAAGAAGAACGAGGCTCCAGCAACTGAGCCTCCCCCTGCCAGTACGGCGAGGGCCCACTCGTGGTTGGCTGCGAAGGTGAGGAGGCCAGCTGCTACTCCGACGAAAACGGAGGCGAGCAAGACCACTGCGGTGCGGAGGTCTAGTCCCTCAGTGCTGGGGCGACTTGGCATACTGGCGACGACCTCTCTGATCAGCAGGCCAGGCTTCTGACCTCGGCTGGTTAATTTGGGTGGCGGCGCCCATGCGGTGACTCGGGCTAGAGGGCCCTTGGGCGCCCCGTCTTCGCTGATAGCTCCTCAACCATGGCGGCCCGACCAGTTGTTGTCACGCTGGTTGAACAGCATTGAACACAACTTCTCTTGTATTTTGGGGATTCTGCTGGTGGAGGCCTAAGGCATCGCGCATGCTGGTTGATGCAGGTTGAACACCGTTGAACACTCTTGGACAAGGGAGATGCGATGCCACGGGGCGCCTGGATGGAGCTGCCCGAGGGGCCCGCTCGTCGATTCTTCGAAAGCCTGAATGAGCTTTGGTGGAATAGGGGTGCCCCCACGGGCAGGCGGATCGCCATGGAACTCGGCGAGCGGAACGTCAAGATCAGCCAGGGCACGGTTCAGAACATGATCAACGGGCCTCGGATCTCAACCTGGGAGAACGTCGCCCCTGTCGTGCGTCACCTTGGGGGTGATCGTCAGAAGTTCCTGCGGCTATGGGGAGATGCAGCCCGCAGTGAGAAGACCGCTGCTTCAGTGGGTCCCCGGGAACCGGATGTTGCCGGGATCTCTGACCTCGGAAGGGTCGACCTTCAGTCCCTGGTACAAGAGCTTCGGACGCTGCGTCGAGTTGGGCTCTTGCGTAGCTCAGAGCACCTACTGGACACCCTGAAGCTTGCCAGTCGGATGCTCGCCTCCCCGGGGACGGAGAATGCCCTCCCTCCGAGAGCGGCTATCACGCGACTGCTGCGGCGGGCGATAGATCACCTTGATGACACTTCTCGTGACGCGACGGTGACGCTGTTCGGTTTGAGCCAAGAGACTGCTGACTGGTCGGCTTCGGATCGCCGTCGGCTGGCGGCTGAGATTTTCGGTGTCTCAGTGGAACGGTTCCGCAAGCACCAAGAGTTGGTGCTTATGACAGCGCTGGCTGAGAGTGTTGTTGTGGTCTGTGCCGGAGCTCGTGCTTCCTGACCGCAGAACAACGTGCGGTGCGGGCATCTTGTGGCTGACTCAGGGGTCGTCACGGAACTCCTGAGGGTAGGGAACTGGCACGGCTACATCCTTCCAGGCCGCCCCACGGGCAAGCCAGATCAGATGTCACCAGACCATGCAGCAGTCCCCCATCCTCACCATGCACCTGACCTGCTCAAGCCGAGGATGAAAACAGCTCACCGCCTGAGGATGACAGCAAGAAGCACAAATATTCAATCGACCTGGTCGGCGAGGAATGGATCGCCGGCACGCATTTAGTGGACCGGTACGCCGACAAGACGGACGCAAAATTGAGCCAGAAGCTTCGTGACCAGAACGACGACAGGCGCAGACCGACCTGGTCGCACGGCAGACACAAACCATCGGCGGCCTCCACCTACCATGAAATGGTAACCACCCGAAAGCGGACCCGGTATTGCACCGAAATGGATTCGACCGAGACTAAAGCTCGACTCAGTAAAAATCAACCGGAAAGAACAAGAGCTCTTGAGAGTGGCACGCCGGACAGTAATTATTCCAGCGGTAGGAGCGTGGACAGGAACGACTGGAGAGACACCCAGCAAGCGGGGGCAACCAATAAGCAATTTATACGCGAATCCCGTTGACCGCGTGCAAGCGATTCCCAAGTACGACCCGTCACTCGATCCGCCGTTTGTGCTGCTCACCTCCATGCCGGCCACGTGTAGAGATGAAGAAGAAAGAGAGTAGCATCTCATGATTTCTCGGAGCGACTGGGAGTCGGCCGCCTTCAGAATGTTCGACGATCAATACGCCTACTTGAGCACAGGACCTCGAACCCGTGATTTCTGGCGACACGACGCCAAAGAAATCATGAAGAGAAATGCGCAGGACCCACGAGGTTGGGCGACGGTAGACTGGGAAACGGGCGCAAGTCCGGATCGCATGATGGAGAATCCAGCTTCCCCTTTTACCTCGGAGGGCTTGGAAAATGTCGAGCACGACTTGCATCCAGTTACCCGCGAAGCTGCCGCGAGACAGCTCGTCGCGATGATTGACGAATGGTTCTCGCCAGAGAATATTCCGGACTACCCGAAGAGGCAGCAGTCGTTTTTCAGGGACGCTGAAACATTGTTGGACCGATTCGGCAACGATGCGGATTACTACTCCAGCTCTCCCCGTGCCCGCGACAATCCGGACCCAGAGTCGTTCAGCGGTTCAACACCCTTTACTGATCTCACCATGGACCTGGGGCTGGTCGTGGTTTCCCCCTCCGAGGTCGGGGTTTTCTGGCGCTTCAACGATATCTGAAACTCGAAGGTGACCGTATGTCAAGAGCCGCAACCTACCCCGACCGGGAAACCGCCCAGTGGTGCACTCAAGAGGTCGTCACCCGGAACGAACAAGCAATTCACCGGTGGCTGGCGCAAGGTACGCGGCAGCGGTTGGTGGTCGAGGCCGCATGGCCGTCGAAGCCATCCGTGGGGAGGGTGCAGCTACAGGCGATGATGCTGGCCGGGCGTGAGCCCGCAGATGCCCACGCGGCCCGGGTCATCCTCAAGCGTGACCCGGCGCGCCCCAACGGCTTCCGGGTGCTCTCCACCTTCCCGATCTACCTGTAGCCCGATCACCCGTACAGCAAGGCGACTCTCCCCATGAAGCAGCTTCAGCACGACCGGAAGTACGGCGAACTGGACCAAGTGCTCAGCGCGTTCCTCGGCCAGCCTGCCGATGACACACCCGAGCAGCCCAGCGCCGCGCTTCAGGCTTACCTTCGGCATACCTGGCACACCCGGCCATAGGCGATCGGGATGGCCGAGCATCAGTTGCGCGACTACGCGCATAATCCGCCCGGCCGTCTCAAGCTGAAGCTCGGCGAGTACTACCCGCTCCCCGACGTAGGCGTCGGGGAAGAAGCAGTGCTGGATTGGCTGCTCGTCCTCGCCCATCACCTCAAGGCCAGTGTGGACAGCGGCGAAGTGCCGGCGCCGGGTCCGCCTCGAACGCACTGGGAGTGGCGGGCCCGATTTCCTGAACTCGCACAGCTCCTCGGCGGTTGGTTCTCGCAGGACATGTCTGATGAGTTCACCGGTCATGAGGCGGCATTGGCAGACTATTTGGACACTACCGACCGGCACCTGATCGCAAGGGCCGCGGGGGAAGTAGCTGAACTCCTTGCGCTCGACCTGGAGGAAAGCGACTACGCAGTCGGGCTGGCGGAACTGGGGCAGGAGATGGACCCGCCCGCCCCCTACTCCCCCAGCGGTTGGCTGGCGCTGCTCGCCGACCGGCTTGGCGGACCACGCGCAGAGTACGGCCCCTCGCAGGGGACTGAGAACGACAGCTGAGCGAGAAGACGGAGCACGAGCCAGTTCGGGGAGGAGCTGACTCAGCCCGCGCGGCTCTTCGGGGCTGCCGCCTGGGTGAGGTCGTCCAGGGCGTCGGTGAGGAGTTCGGCCGTGCGCAGGGCCACCGGCGGCGGGTGGTCGGCCTCCTCCCACCAGCGGGCCAGGGCCTGGTGGACGCGCTTCCACTCCAGGGGTTCGCTCTCCCGGACGGCGGTGACCGCGGCGGACATGTCGGTGGCGACCGCCGCGGAGAAGTCGGCGGCGGCGCTGTCGGGGCGGGCGTCCGGGCCGGGGAGGTGGGCCTCCAGCAGCATGCAGGCGCGGCCCATGGTGACCAGCGCGGACTGGGCGTCGCTGGCGGAGCGGCGGGAGAGGCGGCCGCGGTGGCGGACGGGTTCGGCCTCGGCGCGGCTGAGGGTCTGCTCCCAGTTCTGCCGGGCCGCCCGGGTGTCCAGCAGGGCCTCGCGCACCTGGCGGGGCGCGTGCGCGGCGGGCTGCGCGAAGGCGTCGAGCACGGCGATGGCGTACCGGCCGGTGGCGGCCAGCCAGTCGGCGAGCCGGTCGCGCAGCAGCGGGGTGTGCCAGGCGGGGAAGAGCGCGTAGCTGAGCATGGCGAGCAGTCCGCCGAGCGCGGTGAGTCCGGCGCGTTCGTAGGCGGTCTGGTACCAGTCGGTGCCCAGGATGCCGAGCAGGAAGATCACGTATGCGCCGGTGCAGACGGAGGCGATGACGTATCCGGTGCTCAGCAGCAGGTAGAGGAAGCCGACGCTGAGCACGGCGAGCCCGGCGCTGAGGTAGGGGCCGGGTCCGGCCAGGGCCATCACGGTGCCCGCGATGGCGACGCCGACGAAGGTGCCGACGGCGCGGCCGATGCCGCGTTCGTAGGTGCGGGAGAAGTCCGGCCGCAGCACCATGACGGCGGTCAGCGGCACCCAGTAGCCGTGTGCGGGCGGCAGGGCCCGGCCGATCAGGAAGCCGACGGAGACGACGGCGCTGACGCGCAGTGCGTGCCGCAGGATCAGCGACTTCCAGTGGAGTTCGCGGCGCAGGGTGCGCAGGGCGACCGGCACCAGCCCGGCGAGGGTGGGCATGTGCAGATGGCGGTGGCGGGCGAGCGCGTGCCCGGCGGCGGGGGTGTGCTTGCCGCCGGCGGCCTTGCGGCGGGTGTTCTCGGCGTCCCGGGCCTCGGCCTCCTCGGCGGCCACCTCGTCCGGGTCGGGGCCGTAGGGGCCGTCCAGGCTGGCGTCCGCTTCGGGGTGCTGGTCGGGGAAGCCGCGGCGGCGGCCCTCGCGGTCGGCCACGTGCCAGGTGACGCGGGCCAGTACCCCACCGCGGGTGACCTCCACGGGCTCCTGCGCCGCTTCCACCGCGTCGTCCGTGAGGGCGATGAGGCGCAGGGCAGCGCGTCGTGCGGGGCCGCTGAGGACGGGGCCGCTCTTGGGCACCTGGAGGACGTCCAGGGCCTGGTCGGACAGCCGGACGCGTTCGCCGCGCCGGATGGCGCGCGCGGAGGCGTCCAGTACGGTCGCGGCGGCGGCCAGCAGCTCGCGTACCCGGTCCCGTTCGGGCCCCACCATCGGGGCGCCGCCGACCACCGGGTCGGCGAGGGAGGCCAGCACGGGGCGGAAGCGTTCGGCCATGGCCCGGTAGCCGTGCAACTGGCGCGGTCTGCGGCGGGCCTGACGCGGGGTGACGGCGGCGGCGCTGCGGGCCTGGATCAGCGGTTCGGGGTCGAAGGGCGCCATCGGGTCGTGGCGGAGCCGCCGCGCGTAGTCGGCGACGGCGGCCAGCGCGTCGGCGAGGGTGTCGCGGTGTGCGCCCCAGGGCCGTACCGGGAACAGCACGATGAGTCCGGCCTGCACCACGCCGCCCAGGGCGATGAGCGCGGCGTGGTTGAGCGCGCCCAGGGTGCTGGTGGGCAGGTGGACGGTGATCAGCATCACGGAGATGTTGAAGGCGGCCACCACGCCGGAGGTAGGGCCCACGCCCCAGGCCATCCCGGCCAGGAAGGCCCACAGTGCCAGCAGCAGCACGAACGCCCAGGGCATGCCGATCAGCAGGTAGCCGAGGAAGGTGGAGACGGCCAGGCCGGTCGAGGCCGCCAGTGCCAGTACGGGGCGGGGCCGCCAGCTCCGCTGGAAGGTGGCGATGCCGGAGGCGAAGGCGCCGAAGGCGCTGGAGACGGCCAGTTGCGGGGTGCCGATCAGCAGCGCCAGTCCGACGACCAGTCCGACGCCGCACGCGCCGCGCACCGCGGTCAGCGGTGTCAGCGAGGCGCGCTCCACGCTGAGTCCGGAGCGCGCGGTGTCCTTCAGCGCCCGGAGCCAGGGCAGTGGTGCGGCCTTCAAGTACCCGAGCATGCGATCGACCCTACCGAAGGCGAACGTCCTGGTGACGCAGCCGGACGGGGGCGGGAACCTGCCGCGCCGCACGGTGCCGGGTCCGGCCGCCGGGCGGCGGCCGGACCGGTTCCGCGAACTCCCGGCGGTGCGGCGGGAGGTGGCCTCCCGGGCCGCAGGGGATCCCGGGGAGGCGTCAGTGGTTGCTGGGGAAGCCGAGGTTGATGCCGCCGCTGTCGGCGGGGTCGGGCCAGCGGGTGGTGACGACCTTGCCCCGGGTGTAGAACTGCACGCCGTCGTTGCCGTAGATGTGCAGGTCGCCGAAGAGGCTCTGCTTCCAGCCGCCGAAGGAGTGGTATCCGACCGGCACCGGGATGGGCACGTTGACGCCCACCATTCCGGCCTCCACCTCCAGTTGGAAGCGGCGGGCCGCGCCGCCGTCCCGGGTGAAGACGGCGGCGCCGTTGCCCCACTTGCTGGCGTTGATCAGCGCGAGGCCCTCGTCGTAGGTCTCGGCGCGCACCACGCACAGCACCGGGCCGAAGATCTCGTCGTCGTAGGCGGCCATGCCGGGCCGGACGTCGTCCAGCAGCGAGACGCCGAGGAAGAAGCCCTCCGGGTGGTCCTCGACCCGGAAGCCGGTGCCGTCCACGACGACCTTCGCGCCCTGGTCGGCGGCGCCGGCCACATAGGAGGCGACCTTGTCGCGGTGCTCGCGGGTGATGAGCGGGCCCATCTCGCTGGCCGGGTCGTCGCCGGGGCCGATGCGCAGCGCCGCGGCCCGCTCGGCGATCTTGGCGACCAGTTCGTCACCGGTTCCTCCGACGGCGACGACGACGGAGACGGCCATGCACCGCTCGCCGGCCGAGCCGTAGGCGGCGTTGATGGCGTTGTCCGCCGCGTGGTCGAGGTCGGCGTCGGGCAGCACCATCATGTGGTTCTTGGCGCCGCCGAGGGCCTGCACCCGCTTGCCGTGGGCGGTGGCCTCGGCCTGGATGTGCCGGGCGATGGGGGTGGAGCCGACGAAGGAGACGGCGGCCACGTCCGGGTGGGACAGCAGCCGGTCGACGGCCGTCTTGTCGCCGTTGACGACGTTGAGCACGCCCTCGGGCAGCCCGGCCTCGGCGGCGAGTTCGGCGAGCCGGTAGGCGGCCGAGGGGTCCTTCTCGCTGGGCTTGAGGACGAAGGTGTTCCCGCAGGCGATGGCCAGCGGGAACATCCACATCGGCACCATCGCGGGGAAGTTGAACGGGGTGATGCCCGCGACCACGCCGACCGGCTGCCGGATGGAGGAGACGTCCACCCGGGTGGAGACCTGGGTGGACAGCTCGCCCTTGAGCTTCTCCGGGATGCCGCAGGCCAGCTCCAGGATCTCCATGCCGCGGGCGACCTCGCCCAGCGCGTCGGAGTGCACCTTGCCGTGCTCGGCCGTGATCAGTGCGGCGATCTCGTCGCGCCGCGCGTCCAGCAGCTCGCGGTACTTGAACAGGAAGCCGGTGCGCCGGGCCAGCGAGGACTGCGACCACTCGGGGTAGGCCGCGGCCGCGGCGGCGACCGCCGCGTCCACCTCCTGGACGGAGGCGAGCGCGACCTGGGTGGGCTGCGCTCCCGTGGCGGGGTCGTAGACGGGGCCGACGGTGCCGGAGGCGGACTCCACCGGCTTGTTGCCGATCCAGTGGCCGAGGGTCTTCATGGGGACGGGACCTTTCGTGGTGCGGGTGAGGGAGCAGGGGCGCGGGTGCCGCGGCGCGGCCACCGGTGCCGGCGCGCGGTCACAGATACCGCCGCCGGTGGGCGCGTTGCCGTTCGTACTCCGTGCGGGCCCGGCGCGCGGCCGGGCGCTGCGCGGTCTCGGCGACGGCGACGTCCCACCACGCCTGCGGCCCGGGGGCGGGGACGGCCGGGTCCGGGTCGGTCTCGACGTAAACGCAGGTGGGCCGCTCGGACGCGCGCGCCGCGGCCAGCGCCTCGCGGAGCTGGTCGCAGGTGGCGGCCCGGTGCACCTCCATGCCGAGCGAGGCGGCGTTGGCGGCCAGGTCGACGGGGAGCGGCTCGCCGGTGTAGCCGCCGTCCTCGTCCCGGAAGCGGTAGGCGGTGCCGAAGCGTTCGCCGCCGGTCTGTTCGGACAGTCCGCCGATGGAGGCGTAGCCGTGGTTCTGCACCAGGACGACGTTGATGTCGATGCCCTCCTGGACCGCGGTGACGATCTCGGTGGGCAGCATCAGATACGTGCCGTCGCCCACCAGCGCCCACACTGGGCGGTCCGGTGCCGCCAGCCGGACGCCGAGCGCCGCGGGGATCTCGTAGCCCATGCAGGAGAAGCCGTACTCGACGTGGTACTGGCGCGGGGAGCGGGCCCGCCACAGCTTGTGCAGGTCCCCGGGCATCGACCCGGCGGCGTTGACGATCACGTCCTCGTCCCCGACGACGGCGTCCAGGGCGCCGAGCACCTGGGTCTGGGAGGGCCGGGCCGGCGCGTCCGGCGGGTGCGGTGCGAACGCCTCGGTGACGGTGCGCTCCCACTCCTGCCGGCCGCGCCCGTACTCGGCCTCGTAGTCGGGCGAGACCCGGTGCCCGCGCAGCGCGCCGGTCAGCGCCTCCAGCGCGGCGCGCGCGTCGGCGACGAGGGCGGTCGCGCCGAGCTTGTGCCCGTCGAAGGCGGTGATGTTGAGGTTGAGGAAGCGCGCGGTGGCCGGGAAGAGGGTGTGGGAGGCGGTGGTGAAGTCGGTGTACCGGGTGCCGACCCCGATCACCAGGTCGGCGGTGCGGGCCAACTCGTCGGCGACGGCGGTGCCGGTGTGGCCGACGCCGCCCACCTCGCAGGGGTGGTCGTGCCGCAGGGAGCCCTTGCCCGCCTGGGTGGCGGCCACCGGGATGCCGGTCACGTCGGCGAAGGCCCGCAGCGCGTCCTCGGCCTCGCTGTGGTGGACGCCGCCGCCCGCGATCAGCAGCGGCCGCCGGGCGCCGCGGACGGCCTCGGCCGCCGCGGCGAGCGCCTCGGGTTCGGGGACCGGGCGCGGCACCCGCCAGACGCGCTCGGCGAAGAACTCCTCGGGCCAGTCGTACGCCTCGGTCTGCACGTCCTGCGGCAGCGCGAGGGTGACGGCGCCGGTCTCGACGGGGTCGGCGAGCACCCGCACGGCCTGGAGCGCGGCCGGGATCAGCGCCTCGGGGCGCAGCACCCGGTCGAAGTAGCGGGAGACGGGGCGCAGCACGTCGTTGACCGAGACGTCACCCGCGTACGGCACCTCCAGCTGCTGGAGGACCGGGTCGTGGGCGCGGCCGGCGAAGACGTCACCGGGCAGCAGCAGGACGGGCAGCCGGTTGACGGTGGCCAGCGCGGCGCCGGTGGTCAGGTTGGTGGCCCCGGGGCCGATGGAGGTGGTGACGGCCTGCGCCGAGAGGCGGTTGCGCTGGCGGGCGAAGCCGACGGCGGCGTGCACCATCGCCTGTTCGTTGCGGCCCTGGTGGAAGGGGAGCGGCGCTTCTTTCGAGGACCAGCCCTGTCCGCTCTCCACGAGCGCCTGGCCGAGCCCGGCGACGTTGCCGTGTCCGAAGATGCCCCAGCAGGCGTCGATCAGCCGGTGCCGCTGCCCGTCGCGTTCGGTGTGCTGGGCGGCGAGGAAGCGCACGAGGGCCTGTGCGACGGTCAGCCTGACGGTCGTCATCGCTCGCCCTCCTCGTTCTGCGCAGCACCGCGCGATTCTGCGGAATCCTTCGCTTCATACAGTGGAAGCCTTGGATCCATAGGCGATTCGCTCCAGGCGCCACGAATCCACGCGTGATCTGGATGGTCGCAGATAAGCCACGCGCGATCCACCCCCGGGCCCGCCATCACGTTCAGGTAGTACATGTCGTGACCCGGCGCCGCCATGGAGGGCCCGTGCCAGCCGTCCGGGATGAGCACCGCGTCCCCGCCGCGCACCTCGGCCAGCACGTCGGTGCCCCGGCCGTGGCCGCTGGGGGTCACCCGCTGGTAGCCCAGGCCCTCGGTGGCGCCGTGCGGGGCGATCTCGTAGTAGTAGATCTCCTCCAGCGCGCTCTCCGCTCCGGCCCGCTCCTCGTCGTGCTTGTGCGGCGGGTAGGAGGACCAGTTGCCGCCCGGGGTGAGGACTTCGACGGCGATGAGCCGGTCGGCCTCGAACACGCCCGCTGCGGCGAAGTTGTTCACCTGCCGCGCGCAGGTGCCGCTGCCGCGCAGTTCCACGGGCACGTCCTCGGCGGCGCCGTAGCGCACCGGCAGCCGCCGCTCGCAGCGCGCCCCGGTGAGCGCGAACCGGCCGCCCGCCGCGCTGCTGATCTCCACCTGGGTGTCGCGGGGTACGTAGGCGAAGTCGCTGACGGCGGCGAAGACGCTCTCCCGGCCGCGCAGTTCCAGGGTGTGCCCGTCGGCCCGCACGGTGCAGCCGCCGCTGAGCGGCAGCACGATCCACTCGCTCGGCCCGGTCGCGAAGGTGTGCCCGGCGCCCGGGGCCAGCTCCAGCACCCGCAGCGACGAGTAGCCCCACTCGGCGCTCTCCGGGCTGACGGCGAGCGCGTACGGGCCCGAGGCGGCGCTGCCCGCCCGCAGGTGGAAACCCGAGCTGGTGTCTGTCATCTCCTGCAGCTCCTTTCAGAGCAGTCCGACGGCGGTGTCCACGGCCGCGCCGACGTCGCCGCCGGCCGGGTAGAGCAGAGAGCGCCCGACGACCAGCCCCCGCACGGTCGGCAGACTGAGGGCCTTGCGCCACTTCTCGTAGGCGCCCTCCTGGTCGCCGTGCACCTCTCCGCCGAGCAGCACGACGGGCAGCGTGGAGGCCCCGCACACCCGCGCCATGTCCTCCGGGTCGTCGGTGACCGGCAGTTTGAGCCAGGTGTAGGCGGAGGTGCCGCCCAGCCCGGAGGCGATGGCGACGGAGCGGGCGACGGCGGGGCCGCGGAGGTCGTTGACGACCCGGCCGCCGCTGCGGGTGCTCAGGAACGGCTCCACGAACACCGGCAGCCGGTGCGCCGCCATGTCGTCGACGGCGCGGGCCGCGGAGTGCAGCGTGCGCAGCGAACCGGGGTCCTGGAGGTCGATGCGCAGCAGCAGTTTGCCGCCGTCGAAGCGGGCCCGGGCCAGGTCCTCGGCGCGGTGCCCGGTGAAGCGGTCGTCCAGCTCGAAGGAGGCGCCCGCCAGTCCGCCGCGGTTCATCGAGCCGAGCACCACCTTCTCCTCCAGGGCGCCCAGCAGCAGCAGGTCCTCCAGGATGTCCGCGGAGGCCAGCACCCCGTCGACCCCGGGCCGGGAGAGCGCCAGGACGAGGCGCTCCAGCAGGTCGGCGCGGTCGGCCATGGCCAGCTCGTCACCGCCGACGCCCAGCGCGCCGCGGGCGGGGTGGTCCGCGGCGACGATCATCAGCCGGGCGCCGTCCCGCACCAGCGGCCGGCGCCTGCGGCGCGCCGCCGCCTCGGCGATGGCCTCCGGATGACGGGTCCGCAGGGCCGCCAGCTCGGAGATGCTGACACTGCTGGGGGTCAAGGGTGACTCTCTTTCGGGCGTCGGGGGTGCGGGACGGGCGCGGGCCCGGGGTGCCGCCGGGGAAGGCGCGTGGGAGCGGCGGCCCGGTGGCCGTCAGGCGCGCAGCAGCTCCTCGACCTCCGCCGCGGTGGGCATGGCGGAGGAGCAGGCCAGGCGGGCGGCGACGAGGGCGCCGGCGGCGTTGGCGTACCGCATCGTGTACTCCGGCTCCCAGCCGGAGAGCAGCCCGTGGCAGAGCGCGCCGCCGAACGCGTCGCCCGCGCCGAGGCCGTTGACGACCTCCACCGGGTGCGGGGGCACCTCGACGGCGGTGCCGTCCGCGTGCACGGCCAGCACCCCCTTCGGGCCCTGTTTGACGACGGCCAGTTCGACTCCGGCGGCGAGCAGCGCCTCGGCACAGGCGTGCGGCTCGCGGACTCCGGTGGCGACCTCGCACTCGGCGAGGTTGCCGACGGCGACGGTGGCGTGCGCGAGGGCCTGCCGGTAGTGGAGCCGCGCCTGTTCGGCCGCCTCCTCCTCGGTGAGCGGACCGGCCGCGCCCGCGCCCCAGAACATCGGCCGCCAGTCCAGGTCGAGGACGGTGGCGACCGCGTCGTCCCGGCCGGGCGCCCGGGCGGCGAGCGCGGCGAGGGTGGCGGCCCGGCTGGGTTCCGCGCACAGCCCGGTGCCGGTCGCCCAGAAGACGGCGGCGCCGGTGACACCCGCCAGGTCGAGCTCCCCGGTGCGGATCTCCAGGTCGGGCGCCTTGGGCTGGCGGTAGAAGTAGAGCGGGAAGTCGTCCGGCGGGAAGATCTCGCAGAACGTCACCGGGGTGGGGTACTGCGCCACGGGCGTCACCCAGCGGTCGTCCACGCCGAAGCCGCGCAGCGCCTCGTGGCAGTAGACGCCGAACGGGTCGTCGCCGGTGCGGGTGATGACCGCGGCGGAGCGGCCGAGCCGGGCCGCGGCGACGGCCACGTTGGTCGCGGAGCCGCCGAGGAACTTGCCGAAGCTCTCCACGTGCTGGAGCGGGACGCCGCTCTGGAGGGGGTAGAGGTCCACCCCGATGCGGCCCATGGTCAGTACGTCGTGCGGCATGCCCGGATCGTGCGGCGCGCGCGGCTGCGGCTCGGTCATCTCGCCGGTGCCTCTCTTCCCTCGCCGGTCGGGTGGGGCCCGCGGTGTGCGCAGGTGCCCGGCTCATCGTCCGTCGCGGTGCCGACCAGTGTCAATAATTTGTCCTTACATATTGACGTCGCGGCGCACCGGCGGGTGCACACCGGACCCCCGAGGGCCGGACGACTTCGGCAGGATGAAGCGTTGTCCTGACAAACTCTTGACCCGGCTCCTCCGGACCGGATTGGCTCTGGGCCATGACTGGCACTTCCGCCCCCTCCTCCCCCTCCCTCGACCGCATCCGGGTCGGCTCGGCGCCCGACTCCTGGGGCGTGTGGTTTCCCGACGACCCTCAGCAGGTGCCCTGGCAGCGCTTCCTGGACGAGGTGGCGCAGGCGGGCTACCGCTGGATCGAACTCGGCCCCTACGGCTACCTCCCGACCGATCCGGCCCGACTGGCCGACGAGGTCGCCGCACGCGACCTGAAGGTCTCGGCCGGCACGGTCTTCACCTCCCTGCACCGGGGACCGGACGTCTGGGACGAGACCTGGGCCCACGTCTCCCAGGTCGCCGAACTCACCCGCGCCATGGGAGCCGGCCACCTCGTGGTCATCCCGTCCTTCTGGCGCGACGACCGGACGGCCGAACCGATCGAGCCCGCCGAACTGACCGCCGGGCAGTGGCGCCACCTCGCCGAGGGCACCGAGCGGCTGGCGCGGGAGGTCGGCGAGAAGTACGGGCTGCGCATCGCCGTGCACCCGCACGCCGACACCCACATCGACACCGAGGAGCACGTCGTCCGCTTCCTCGACGCCACCGACTCCGGACTGGTCAATCTCTGCCTGGACACCGGGCACTACGCCTACTGCGGCGGCGACAGCGTCGAGCTGATCGAGCGCTACGGCGAACGGATCGACTACCTGCACCTCAAGCAGGTGGACCCGGAGATCCTCGCCGACGTCGTCCGCGAGGAGACCCCCTTCGGACCCGCGGTGCGCCGCGGGGTGATGTGCGAACCCCCCGGGGGTGTGCCGGAACTGGAGCCCGTCCTGACCGCGGCCCAGAACCTGGGCGTGGACCTGTTCGCCATCGTCGAGCAGGACATGTACCCGTGCCCGCCGGACCAGCCCTTCCCCATCGCCGAACGCACCCGGCGGTTCCTCCGCAGCTGCGGGGCATGACGCCGGACGACAGCCGCGTCACCAATGTCACCGTTTCACGGGTTCGGTGTCACAGCGCCGCACAGCGCCCGGCCCAGGGTCACTCTCCGTCGTTCACCAGGCACAGGCTGAGTGATCACCAGTCACCCTGGGAGGTGCGAGAGATGGCCGACCGAACCCTCTGGTCGTACAAGGAGATCGCCGCGCACATCAGCGTGCGACCGGACACCGTGCGCTCCTACCGGAAACACGGCCTGCTACCGCCACCCGACCTCGTGGAAGGAGGCAAGCCGTACTGGTACGCGGACACCGTCCGCGACTGGGTGACCCGCAGGCCGGGCCACCGCGGCGGCCACTGACGCGGCTCCGGCCGCCACTTCGGGCACGGCGCCCGGAGCACCGGCCGGAGCACCCTCACCCCGGGGCGGCACCACAGGTGCCGCCCCGGCCGACGCCCGGGGCTTCGCCACGGCAGCAGGGCCCGCCGGCAGCGGACGCGGAACCGCCCGGCACGGAGACGGGTGCGAGTGTGACAGCGGGTGCGGCAGCGGCAGCCGACCGGATCGGGAGGACGGCCGGGGCGGACCCGACGGAGGCGCGGGCCGGGGCGGACCCGAACGGGAGGGCGCCCGCCGCCGCAGCAGCCGCTGCACCAACCCGGCGGCTCCGGCCAGCACCGCCGAGGCGCCGATTCCGATCAGCGCACCGGACAGCGTCCCGGCGAGCGCCCGTCCGCCCCAGTAGCCCACTCCGACCGAGTAGACCGCCCAGAGCAGTTCCGCCAGGCCCGAGCCGAGCAGGAAGCGGCGTACCGGGTAGCCCACCGCCCCGGTGGCCAGGCCGCCGACGACCCGCCCGCTGGGCAGGAAGCGGACGGCGATCACGAACGGCACCCCGTACCGGCCGACGCGCTCTTGCACCCACTCCAACGCAGCCCGACGGCGGCCGCGGGACAGCCGACGGCGGAGCCGCGCCCCGGTGCGCCGCCCGAGTCCGTACATCAGCGCGTCCCCGGCCAGGGCGCTGCCCGCCACGGTCAGCAGCACCAGCGGCAGCGGGATCCGGCCCGTCGCCGCCAGCGCTCCGGCCGCCGCGATCAGTGCGGAGTTGGGCACCAGCGGCGGCAGGGTCGTCAGACCCACCACCGCGAGGGTCATCAGCAGCGCGCCGTCCACGCCGACCACCTGCCTTCCGCCGAGCACCCGCCGCGGGCGCGCCCCCTGCCGGACGCAGCGGGCGGCGGTTCGGAGAGCCGGTGCGGGAGCCGGTGCCGGACCCTCGGGGTCACGGGGCCGCCGCGGGGCCGGAGCGGCTTCGGGAGCGCTTGGCGGATACCCTGCGGGGGTATATCGTCTGTTCCGCGGACACCGGCTGGAGGGCCGAGCCCTCCGGACGCTGCCCGCATCGGGACTCCGTGCAGCGTCTGCCGCAGGGACTCCCGCAGAGAAATGCGTACCGAGAGTTGAGGAGCGGGTCATGAGCAGCGTCACGACCACCTACAAGATTTCCGGAATGACCTGCGGCCACTGCGAGGGCGCGGTCTCCGAGGAGATCTCCCGGATCGAGGGCGTCTCGGCAGTGAAGGCCCTGGCCGCCTCCGGAGAGGTCGCCGTCACCTCCTCCGGCGAGCTGGACGACACCGCCGTGCGCGACGCCGTCGACGAGGCCGGGTACGAACTGGTGGGCCGGGCCTGACAACGGCCGGGCACCGGCTCGCGGGCATCGACCACTTCCAGTATCGACCCGCACCGGCTCCCGCGCAGCCCGGAGAGCGCCCGCGGACGTAAGGGCCTCCGGGCGCCTGCCGCGGGCGACACATCCGGGCGGCACCTGCCGGACGGCGCCGGCACGCACCATCAGACACACGGCGCCACACCCGGCGCGCGGCTCGGCGCGGAGGGCACCGGGCCGTGACCGGGCGGCAAGCGGCTCCGGCGGACGCGGCACCAGCAGGACGCGGCACCCGGAGACACGCGACGAACGGTACGCCGCACGCCGCACCCCGGACGGCAGAAAGCGCCCCGCCGACCAGGTCCCCCCACGGGCCCGTCGACGGGGCGCTTCCGATTCCCGGTCATGGATTCCCCCCACGGGATCCTGGCCGGGCGCCTCTGGGTGTCCGTGCTGCGGGAGGGCCGCTCAAGCTCCCCGCGCACGTTCACCGTTTCTTCACTCCCCATCCGTCCCCCAAGACAGATGTGAAGCAGTGGCGAAGGCTCCGCCGGGAGGCCGACGCCACCCGGTTAGACCTACGAGCCCCGCTTATGGTTACCCCCTAATTTCTGTGACCTACGTCTCTTCGTCAATCCGCACAAACGGAAGGCCCCCGTCCGCTCGGACGGGGGCCTTCCGTTTGTGCCGGTGTCAGGAGCCGGATGTGAACGCCTCCGCGGCTCAGCGCGCCTCGACCGGAACGTAGTCGCGCTCGACGATGCCGGTGTAGATCTGCCGCGGGCGGCCGATCCGCGAGTTCGGCTCCTTGATCATCTCGTGCCACTGGGCGATCCAGCCCGGCAGCCGGCCGAGCGCGAACAGCACCGTGAACATGCTGGTCGGGAAGCCCATGGCGCGGTAGATCAGGCCGGTGTAGAAGTCCACGTTCGGGTAGAGCTTGCGCTCGACGAAGTAGTCGTCGGAAAGCGCGTGCTCCTCCAGGCGGAGCGCGATGTCCAGCAGCTCGTCGCTCTTGCCCAGCGCCGAGAGCACATCGTGGGCGGCCGACTTGATGATCTTCGCCCGGGGGTCGAAGTTCTTGTAGACGCGGTGGCCGAAGCCCATGAGCTTGACGCCGTCTTCCTTGTTCTTCACCTTGCGGATGAAGGTGTCGACGTCGCCGCCCGAGGCCTGGATGCCCTGGAGCATCTCCAGCACGCTCTGGTTGGCACCACCGTGCAGCGGACCCCAGAGGGCGTTGATGCCGGCCGAGACCGAGGCGAACATGTTCGCCTGCGAGGAGCCGACCAGGCGCACGGTGGAGGTCGAGCAGTTCTGCTCGTGGTCCGCGTGCAGGATCAGCAGCTTGTCCAGGGCGTTGACCACGACCGGGTCCAGCGCGTACTCCTGCGCCGGGACCGAGAAGGTCATCCGCAGGAAGTTCTCCACGTAGCCGAGGTCGTTGCTCGGGTAGACGACCGGGTGACCGATGGCCTTCTTGTACGCGTAGGCGGCGATCGTGGGCAGCTTCGCCAGCAGCCTTATGGTCGAGAGGTGCCGCTGCTCCTCGTCGAAGGGGTTGTGGCTGTCCTGGTAGAACGTCGACAGCGCGCTGACCACCGAGGAGAGCATCGCCATCGGGTGCGCGTCACGCGGGAAGCCGTCGTAGAACCGCTTGACGTCCTCGTGCAGCAGGGTGTGCTGCGTGATCTCGTTCTTGAACGCGCTCAGCTCGTCGACGGTGGGCAGCTCGCCGTTGATGAGCAGGTACGCCGTCTCCAGGAAGGTGCCGCGCTCGGCGAGCTGCTCGATCGGATAGCCGCGGTAGCGCAGGATGCCCTGCTCACCGTCGAGGAAGGTGATGCCGGATTTGTAGGCGGCGGTGTTGCCGTATCCCGAGTCCAGGGTCACCAGACCGGTCTGGGCGCGCAGCTTGCCGATGTCGAAGCCACGGTCGCCCACCGTGCTGTCGACGACCGGGTAGCTGTACTCGCCGTCCCCGTAGCGGAGTACTACGGAGTTCTCGCTGTCGCGGTGTTCGCTCACGTCATCCCTCACCGACGTAGTGCCTCTTCTTCGAGGTGCCCTGACTCTTTCCACTCTCCCTTATCCAGCGCTGTGCGGTGCACTGGGGGTCAGCCAGAGGGCTCCATGGTGGCACGGAGTGCCGTCCATCTGGACATGGTGCACCCTCTTGGCCGTCATGGTCACCCCCCGGCGCCCATCCCGCCTCCCGGAACCGGCACGGAGGCGCGCAGCCGGTGGTCGAGCGCCGTGCACCGGCGCCCCGCGGAGGCGGTGCGGACGGCCTGTCCGAGGGCTCTGCGGGACCCCACCAGCACCACCAGCCGCTTGGCTCTCGTCACGGCCGTGTAGAGCAGATTCCGCTGGAGCATCATCCAGGCACCCGTGGTGACCGGAATCACTACCGCCGGGTACTCGCTGCCCTGCGAGCGGTGGATGGTCATCGCATAGGCGTGGGACAGCTCGTCCAGCTCGTCGAAGTCGTACCCGACCTCCTCGTCCTCGTCCGTCAGCACGGTGAGCCGGTGGTCGTCCGGGTGCAGCGCGGTGACCACCCCGACGGTGCCGTTGAAGATGCCGTTCGCACCCTTCTCGTAGTTGTTGCGGATCTGGGTGACCTTGTCGCCCACCCGGAAGACCCGGCCGCCGAACCGCTTCTCCGGCAGGTCGGGCCGGGCCGGGGTGACGGCCTGCTGGAGCAGTCCGTTCAGCGCCCCGGCGCCGGCCGGGCCGCGGTGCATGGGGGCGAGCACCTGCACGTCGCGGCGCGGGTCCAGCCCGAACTTCGCCGGGACGCGCCGGGCCGCCACGTCCACCGTCAGCAGCCCGGCGGCCTCGGTGTCCTCCTCCACGAAGAAGAAGAAATCCGCCAGACCCCGGGTGAGCGGAGGGGTGCCGGAGTTGATGCGGTGTGCGTTGGTCACCACACCGGACTGCTGGGCCTGGCGGAAGATCCGGCGCAGCCGCACCGCCGGGACCGGACCGCCCTCGGCCAGCAGGTCGCGCAGCACCTCACCGGCGCCCACCGAGGGGAGCTGGTCCACATCCCCGACGAGCAGCAGATGCGCCCCGGGCGGGACGGCCTTGATCAGTTTGTTGGCGAGCAGCAGATCGAGCATGGACGCCTCGTCGACCACCACGAGGTCGGCCTCCAGCGGGCGGTCCCGGTCGTAGGCCGCGTCCCCGCCGGGCTTCAGCTCCAGCAGCCGGTGGACCGTGGACGCCTCGGCCCCGGTCAGCTCGGCCAGCCGCTTGGCGGCCCGGCCGGTGGGCGCGGCGAGCACCACCCGGGCCTCCTTGGCGCGGGCCAACTCGACCACCGAGCGCACCGTGAAGGACTTGCCGCACCCCGGCCCCCCGGTCAGCACCGCGACCCGGCTGGTGAGCGCGAGCCGCACCGCCTCCTCCTGCTCGGGTGCCAGCCGGGCGCCGGTGCGCCGGGCCAGCCAGCCCAGTGCCGCCTCCCAGTCGACGTCCTGGAACCAGGGCAGCCGGTCCTCGGGGGTGCGGGCCAGCCGCTTGAGCTGGGCTGCCAGGGCCACCTCGGCGCGCTGGAAGGGGACGAGGTAGACGGCGGTCAGGCTGTGCTCCGGCTGCTCCGGGTCGGGCACCGGTTCGCGGACGACCCCGCCCTCCTCGTCCCCCGCGAGTTCGCCCAGGCAGTCGATGACCAGGCCCGTGTCCACCTGGAGGAGCTTGACCGCCTCGGTGATGAGCCGCTCCTCGGGCAGATAGCAGTGGCCCTGGTCGGAGGATTGCGAGAGGGCGTGCCGCAGGCCCGCCTTGACCCGTTCGGGACTGTCGTGCGGGATGCCGACCGCCTGCGCGATGCGGTCGGCGGTCAGGAAGCCGATGCCCCACACGTCGGCCGCCAGCCGATAGGGGTTGCCACGCACCACGGAGATGGACGCGTCGCCGTACTGCTTGTAGATGCGCACCGCGATGGAGGTCGAGACGCCCACACCCTGGAGGAAGACCATCACCTCCTTGATCGCCTTCTGCTCCTCCCAGGCCGCGGCGATCAGTCCGGTGCGCTTGGGGCCGAGGCCGGGCACCTCGATGAGCCTGCGCGCGTCGGCCTCGATGACCTCCAGCGTGTCGACGCCGAAGTGGCTGACGATCCGGTCCGCGATGCGCGGACCGACGCCCTTGACCAGACCCGAGCCCAGATAGCGCCGGATGCCCTGGACGGTGGCCGGGAGCACCGTGACGTAGTTGTCCACATGGAACTGGCGTCCGTACTGCGGGTGGGATCCCCAGCGGCCCTCCATGCGCAGCGATTCCCCCGCCTGGGCGCCGAGCAACGCACCCACGACCGTGAGCAGTTCGCCGGCGCCGCGGCCGGTGTCGACCCGGGCCACGGTGTACCCGTTGTCCTCATTGGCGTAGGTGATGCGCTCTAGTACCCCTTCGAGCACCGCAGGCTGGAACGTCATGTCACCGACGGTAGCCTCGCCGACCGACACCGGGGCGACCCTGTGGACAACTCCGCGGCCCCTTCCGGAACTGTCCGCACGACCACCGCAGTTACGTCTGCACGCGCATCATCACGATCGTGCATCGTCGATGTCCTCAACTTGCATCACCATGCGCACATCACTTTCCATTACCGATGTAATCGTTTCCATGCGCAGCGCGGCACCCCTGGTACACCCGTGCGCACCGGGAGCACTTCGCACCGCTCCGGACCGGAGGCCAGCACGGCTCCCCGCCCCCGGAGCCCCGACCGCTCTTCCCCCCCCCTCCCCGCCTGACGCCGCGCCGACGCGGCGTCCCTCACCTCTGGAACACGGCACGGCAATGGCAGGCATCAAGGACGTCGCAGCCCGCGCGGGCGTCTCCGTGGCCACGGTCTCGCGCGTCCTCAACGACCACAGCGGAGTCCGCGAGGAGACCCGCGCGCGGGTGCTGTCGGCCGTCTCGGAGCTGAGCTACCGGCCCAACACGCTGGCCAGGTCGCTGCGTACCGACCAGACCCGGACCCTCGGGCTGGTCATCAGCGACGTGCTGAATCCTTTCTTCACGGAGTTGGCCCGCGCGGTCGAGGACGCGGCCCGCAGCCGGGGCTACAGCGTGATCATCGGCAACGCCGACGAACAGCTCACGCTCCAGGACCACCACGTGCGCACCCTGCTGGACCGCCGGATCGACGGCCTGCTCGTCTCCCCCGCCGACGGCGACTCCCTCGCACTGCGCGAGGCCGCACTGCTCGGCATCCCCATGGTCTTCGTCGACCGCTGGATCGAGGGGCTGGACGTACCCCTGGTGCGCGCCGACGGGCGGCCCGCTGTTCACGATCTCGTCGCCCATCTGTACGCGCTCGGACACCGGCGGCTGGCCATCATCACCGGGCCCGTGGCCAGCACGACCAGCAACGAGAGGGTGGACGCCTTCCGTTCGGCGCTGCACGCGCACGGCCTGCCGCTGCCCGAGAGCTTCATCGGACAGGGCGACTTCCAGACCGCGAGCGGGCGGCGGGCGACGGACTCGTTCTTCGCGCTGCCGGAGCCACCGGACGCGGTCTTCGCGACCGACAACCTGATGGCGCTCGGCGTCATGGAGCAGCTCCGCACCCTCGGGTTGCGGGTGCCGCACGACGTGTCACTCGCCGCCTTCGACGACATCCCGTGGTTCCTGCACACCGACCCCCCGATCACCGCCATCGCCCAGCCCACCCAGGAACTGGGCCACCGCGCGGTCGCCGCACTGACCGACCTGGTGGAGGGCCGGAGCGCCGGTTCCGTCACGCTCTCCGCCCACCTCACAGCGCGCCGCTCCTGCGGCGAAGACGAAAGGACGCGTCGTTGACCACCCCAGACCCGCCCCCGGCACGGGAACTGCTGCGCACGGAAGGCATCCGCAAGACCTTCCCCGGCGTGGTCGCGCTCGACGGTGTCGACTTCGACCTGCGCGCCGGTGAAGTGCACGTCCTGCTGGGCGAGAACGGCGCCGGCAAGAGCACGCTGATCAAGGTGCTCTCCGGTACCTACCGCCCGGACGAGGGGCGGGTGCTCTGCGACGGCAGAACCGTGCGGATCGCCGACGCCGAGGCCGCGGAGAAGCTCGGCATCGCCACCATCCACCAGGAGTTCAACCTGGTGCCGCACCTGTCCGTCGCGGAGAACATCTTCCTGGGGCGGCAGCCGCGCCGCCTGGGCCTCGTGGACCGCAGGAAGATGGAGGCCGACGCGAAGGTGCTGCTGGACCGGGTCGGGATCACCGCCTCGCCGCGCACCCCGGTGGGCAAGCTCGGCATCGCCGGCCGGCAGATGGTCGAGATCGCCAAGGCGCTCAGCCTGCGCACCCGAATCCTGATCATGGACGAGCCGACCGCCGTGCTCACCGCCGAAGAGGTCAACCGCCTGTTCACCATCGTCCGCAAGCTGCGGGCCGAGGGTGTGGGCATCGTCTTCATCACCCACCACCTGGAGGAGATCCCCGCCATCGGCGACCGGGTCACCGTGCTGCGGGACGGCCGCAGCGTGGGCCAGGTACCGGCCGGCACCGGGCAGGAGGAGCTGGTGCGGCTGATGGTGGGCCGCAGCATCGAGCAGCAGTACCCGCGCCAGGCCGCACCGGCCCGGGGCGCCGGTGCGGGGTCCGCCGCCCCGCTGCTGCGGGTGACGGGGCTGCGCAGGCAGGGCGTGTTCGACAACGTCTCCTTCGAGGTGCGCGCCGGCGAGGTCGTCGGCATCGCCGGACTGGTCGGCGCGGGCCGCACCGAGGTGGTGCGGGCCGTCTTCGGCGCCGACCGCTACGACGCCGGCCGCGTCGAGGTCTCCGGCAAGCGGCTGCCCGGCGGCGACGTGTGGGCCTCGCACTCGGCCGGGCTGGGGCTGGTCCCCGAGGACCGCAAGGGGCAGGGCCTGCTGCCGGACGCCTCGGTCTCGGAGAACCTCGGCCTGGTCACCCTCCGCGAGGCGAGCAAGGCCGGCCTGGTGGACCGCGCGGGGCAACGCAGGGCGGCGTCCCGGATCGCGGAGCGGCTCGGGGTGCGGATGGCCGGACTGGACCAGCACGTGCGCACGCTCTCCGGCGGCAACCAGCAGAAAGTCGTGATCGGCAAGTGGCTGCTCGCCAACAGCCGCGTGCTGATCCTCGATGAACCGACCCGCGGCATCGACGTGGGCGCGAAGGTCGAGATCTATCAGCTCATCAACGAGCTGACGGCCTCCGGCCACGCGGTGCTGATGATCTCCAGCGACCTCCCCGAGGTGCTGGGCATGAGCGATCGGGTCCTGGTGATGTCCCAGGGCCGGATCGCCGGTGAACTGACCGCGCGGGAAGCGACCCAGGACGCCGTCATGGCCCTGGCCGTCGGCACCTCCGCGCCAGGAACGAGCAAGATGGAGGACTCTCCCCGTGGCCATTGACACGCAGCCGGGTCACCGCCTGGACAAGCGCCCCGGCGGCAAGCGAGGGCCGAACCCGGCCCGTCGCGTCGTGGAGGGCACAGGGCGCGTACTGCAGGACAACGGCGCGCTGGTCGCGCTGCTCGTCCTGGTGCTGGTGCTGTCGTTCTGGACCAGCAACTTCGCCACCGCGACGAACCTGCTCAACGTCGGCGTCCAGGCGGCCGTGACCGCGATCCTGGCCTTCGGCGTCACGTTCGCCATCGTCTCCGGGGGCATCGACCTGTCGGTCGGCTCGGTGGCCGCCTTCTCCGGGGTGATGCTGGGCTGGTTCACCACCACCCAGGGCATGCCGGTCTTCCTCGGCGTGCTGCTGGCGATCCTCTCGGGCACCGCCTGCGGACTGCTGAACGGCATCCTGGTCTCCTACGGCAAGCTGCCCCCGTTCATCGCGACCCTGGCGATGCTCTCGGCGGCGCGCGGCCTGGCGCAGGTCGTCTCCGAGGGCAGCCCCGTCGTGCTGCCCGACTCCCTCTCCTGGATCGGCAAGACGGTCGGTGAGTGGCTCCCGGTGCCGGTCATCGTGATGATCCTGATGGGGCTGCTGGCGGCGCTGGTGCTCAACCGCACCTACAGCGGCCGGTCGATGTACGCGATCGGCGGCAACGAGGAGGCCGCGCACCTGTCCGGTATCCGGGTCCGCCGCCAGAAGCTGGTGATCTACACCCTGGTGGGCGCCTTCGCCGCCGTCGCCGGGATCGTCCTGGCCTCGCGGCTCGCCTCGGCCCAGCCGACGGCTGCCGAAGGTTACGAACTGGACGCGATTGCCGCCGTCGTCATTGGCGGTGCCAGTCTGGCCGGAGGCGTGGGCAAGGCTTCCGGAACGCTGATCGGGGCCCTTATCCTCGCTGTTCTGCGCAATGGACTCAACCTGCTCGATGTTTCCGCTTTCTGGCAGCAGGTCGTCATTGGGGTAGTTATTGCGCTCGCCGTGCTCCTCGATACACTGCGTCGCCGCGCATGATCTTTATGCGACGGGGGAGCTCGCGTAGTTCATCCATCTGCCGACTGCAAGGAATGCAGCAATGAGCAAGAGAACGAACACGTCTGTCGTCGTCATGGCCACGGCAGTCGCGCTGACGGCAACGGCCTGTGGCTCGGGCGACGACTCGAGCGACGGCAAGGAGAAGCCCAAGATCGGCTTCGCCATATCCGCGCTCAACCAGCCCTTCATGGTCCAGATGAAGAAGGGCGCCGAGGAGGAGGCCAAGGCCCAGGGCGCCGAACTGAGCGTCCAGAACGCCTCGGACGACGCCTCCCAGCAGGCCAACCAGATCCAGAACTTCACCTCCCAGCAGGTGAAGTCGATCATCATCAACCCGGTCGACTCGGATGCCGCGGCCCCCTCGGTCAAGGCCGCCAACAACGCGAAGATCCCGGTCATCGCCGCCGACCGCAGCGTCAACAAGGCCGACGTCAAGACGACCGTCGCCTCCGACAACGTGGCGGGCGGCGAGAAGGCCGCCAAGGAGATCGCCGACCAGCTCGACGGCAAGGGCCAGGTCCTGTGGCTCCAGGGCCAGACCGGCACCTCCGCGTCGCGTGAGCGCGGCAAGGGCTTCAAGCAGGGCCTGAAGGAGTTCCCGGGCATCAAGGTCGTCACCAAGCAGCCCGCGGACTTCCAGCGCACCAAGGGCCTGGACGTGACCACCAACGCCATGCAGTCGCACCCGGAGATCGACGCGGTCTTCGCGGAGAACGACGAGATGGCGCTCGGCGCGGTCAAGGCGCTCGGCTCCAAGGCGGGCAAGTCCGTCAAGATCGTCGGCTTCGACGGCACCGGTGACGCGATGAAGGCCATCAAGAAGGGCACCATCAACGCGACCGTCGCCCAGCAGCCGTCCGAGCTCGGCAAGATGGCGGTCCGCAACGCCATGCGCGTCATCGACGGCTCCAGCGTCGACAAGCAGATCAAGGTCCCGGTGAAGGTCGTCACCAAGAAGAACGTCGACCGGTTCTCCTGACCGGGAGCCGGACGGACGACAGGCTGAACGGCCCGCCGCGGACACCCGCACCCGCGCGGGACGAGAAGGAGCACCCCGGATGCACGGATACGACCTGCTGGTCGTGGGTTCCGCCAACGCCGACCTGGTCATCGGCCTCGAACGCCGACCGGGCCCCGGTGAGACGGTGCTCGGGTCGGACATGGTGATCCACCCGGGCGGCAAGGGCGCGAACCAGGCGGCGGCAGCCGCCCGACTCGGTGCCCGCACCACCCTGCTCGCACGCGTCGGCGCCGACGCGTACGGCCGCATGCTGGCCGAGGCGCAGCGGGCGGCGGGTGCCGACCCGGCGGGGCTCCTGATGGGAGCGGCGGACGCGCCCGGCACGGTGGACAGCAGCGGCACCGGCGGTGCCGCCGAGGGCGAGGACGCTCCGACCGGCGTCGCCCTCATCACCGTGGACGCGGCCGGCGACAACAGCATCGTCGTCTCCCCCGGTGCCAACGCCCGCCTCACGCCCGACGACGTGGCAGCGGCGCGCGACCTCTTCGAGGCCGCCGCCGTCGTCTCCCTCCAACTGGAGATCCCGCTGGAGACGGTTGCCGCGGCGGCGCGATCCGCCGCCGAACACGGGGCACGGGTGGTGCTCAACCCCTCACCGCCCGCCCGGCTGCCGCAGGACGTGCTGGCACTGTGCGATCCGCTGGTGCTCAACGAGCACGAGGCGCGGCTGCTGCTGGCCGACGGGCAGTCGCCGGACTCGGCCCCGGGGCTGTCCCCGGGCTCGGATCCCGAGGAGTGGGCGGGTGCGCTCCTGGCGCTGGGCCCGCGCAGTGTCGTGGTCACCCTGGGCGCCGAGGGCGCGCTGGTGGCCGGCCCCGGAGTGGGCTCAGCCGCGGGCTCCGAGGGGGCGGACGGCACCGGCACGGTCCGGGTGACCAGTCCACGGGTGCGGGCCGTGGACACCACCGGCGCGGGCGACGCCTTCACCGGCGCGCTCGGCTGGCGGCTGGGCCGCGGCGACGGGCTGGTGGAAGCGGTGCGCTACGCGGTACGCGTCGGCGCCCTCGCGGTGACCCGCCCGGGTGCCCAGGAGTCCTACCCGAGCGCGGCGGATGTCGAGGCCGCCGGCCAGGAGAGCGCGGCATGAAGAAATCCGGGATCCTCAACCGCCACCTCAGCGGCGCCCTGGCCCGGCTCGGGCACACCGACCTGGTCGTGCTGTGCGATGTCGGCCTCCCCATCCCGGAGGGCCCCGAGGTGGTGGACCTGGCCTTCCGCGCCGGGGTGCCCGGCTTCGCCGAGGTGCTCGCCGGCCTCCTGGAGGAACTGGAGGTGGAGGGTGCCCGTGCCGCTGCAGAGGTGCGGCAGGCCAACCCCGAGTGCGGCGCACTGCTGGAGGGGCACTTCCCGGAGCTGGAACTGGTGCCGCACGAGGAGCTGAAGGCGCTGACCCGGCAGGCCCGGCTGGTGGTGCGCACCGGCGAGGCCAAGCCCTACGCGAACGTGGTGCTGCGCTGCGGCGTGCCGTTCTGACGCGGCAGGTGGACGTCTCGAGGGGCCCGGTCCGCGGACCGGGCCCCTCGCATCCCCCTGGGCCCCTGCTGCGGCCCCCGGGAGAGTGGGCAGGGGGATGAACCCGCGACTGTCCGAAAGGGGTGCACCGCGCCGGTGACAGCTGAGCCCGGACCCGGCGCCCGGTCGCGGTCCGCGCTGCGCTACAGGACGTACTGGAGGTACCGCGCCGCGGTCTCCCGCAGCACCTGGGTACCGTCCCGCTCCCACAGCGCCGGGTTGAAGATCTCCACCTCCACCGGGCCCCGGTAGCCCGCCGCGTCGGTCCACCCGCGGAAGGCCCGCAGATCGATCGCACCGTCCCCCAACTGGCCGCGCCCCAGCAGCACTCCCGCGGGCAGCGGGGTGATCCAGTCGGCGAGCTGGAGGAGCGCGATCCGGTGCTGCGCGCCGGCGTGTGCGAGCTGCCGCGGCACCCGCTCGTCCCACCACAAGTGGTAGGCGTCGGCCACGATCCCGACCTCCTCGGCGGGGAACCGTCCGGCGAGGTCGAGGGCCTGACCGAGGGTGGAGACCACGCACCGGTCCGCGGCGTACATCGGGTGCAGCGGTTCGAGTGCCAGCCGTACGCCGCGCTCCCGGGCGGCGGGGACGAGTTCGGCGAGCGCGTCGGCGACCCGTTCGCGCGCCGCCGCCAGGTCCCGCTCCCCCTCCGGCAGCCCGCCGGGGACCAGCACCAGCACACCGGTGCCCAGTTCGGCCGCCTCGTCGAGCGCCGCGCGGTTGTCGTCCAGCGCTGCGCGGCGCGCCGCGGGCTCCCGCGCGGTGAAGAAGCCGCCCCGGCACAGCGAGGTGACGGCCAGTCCGTGCCGCCGCATCAGGCGGGCCGCGGCGGCCGGACCGTGGGCCCGCACCGGCTCGCGCCACAGCCCGACGCCGCCGATGCCCAGCTCGGCCGCGCCGCGGGCCAGTTCGGGCAGCGAGAGCTGGCGCACGGTCTCCTGGTTCACCGAGAGCCGCGCCAGACCCTCCCTGGTGGTGCGTGCCCGGCTCACTGGACCACTCCCCCCAGCGCGAGCAGCTGCTTCATCCGGTGTTCGGCGCGCTCCGGGTCGGGGAAGAGGCCCAGCTCGTCCGCCAGTTCCCAGGCCCGCGCCAGATGCGGCAGCGAGCGCGCCGACTGGAGCCCGCCGACCATGGTGAAGTGCTCCTGGTGCCCGCAGAGCCAGGCGAGCAGCACCACACCGGTCTTGTAGTGGCGGGTCGGCGCCTGGAAGAGGTGCCGGGCCAGCGCGACGGTCGGGTCGAGCACCGCACGGAACCCCGCCGTGTCCCCCGCGTCCAGCAGTGCCGCAGCCTGCGCGGCGAACGGCGCCAGCGGATCGAAGACCCCCAGCAGTGCGTCGCTGTGGCCCGCGCGGTCGCCCTCGATCAGCTGCGGGTAGTGGAAGTCGTCCCCGGTGTAGCAGCGCACCCCGGCCGGCAGCCGCCGCCGCAGCGCCACTTCGCGGTCCGCGTCCAGCAGCGAGACCTTCACCCCGTCCACCTTCCCGGGGTGCGCCGCGACGATGCGCAGCAGGGTGCCGGCGGCCGCGTCCGGGTCGCGGCTGCCCCAGTAGCCCTCCAGCGCGGGGTCGAACGCGGGCCCCAGCCAGTGCAGCACGACCGGGGTGCTCACCTGGCGCAGCAGGCAGCCGTAGACGTGCTCGTAGTCCTCCGGACCGCGCGCGACGGCCGCCAGTCCGCGAGAGGCCAGCAGGACGGCCTGCGCGCCCGCCTCCTCGGTCAGCGCCAACTGCTCCTCGTAGGCGGCGACGACAGCGGCCGTCTGCGAGGCGGCGGCCGACCGGTCCCGGCCCGGTGCCCGGGGGTCCAGCAGATCGGTGCCCACACCGCAGACCAACTGCCCGCCGACCGCCTTCGCCTCGGCGGCCGTACGCCGGATCAGCTCGCCGGCTCCCGCCCGGTCCAGGCCCGCACCGCGCTGTGCGGTGTCCATGGCCTCGGCGGCCCCCAGCCCGTGGCTCCACAGGTGGTGCCGGAAGGCGAGGGTGGCGTCCCAGTCGAGCGCCGCGGGGCCGTCGGGCGGCACGTCGGCCAGCGGGTCGGCCACCACGTGGGCGGCGGCCAGGAGCCTGCGGGAGGTGGGCTGCGGCCAGGCCCCGGTGCCTTCCCGGTGGCGTCCGCGTACGGCGGGTGCGGGGACGCGGCGGGGTTCGCGGGTGCGGAGGCCCCCGGAGGCGGGGTCGGGCAGCCGGATCACAGCACCAGCTCCGGTACCTCGATGCGGCGGCCCTCCGCCGAGGAGGTGCGGGCCAGTTCGGCGAGCTGCACGCCGCGGGCGCCCGCGAGCAGGTCCCAGGGGCACGGCCCGGCGGCCTCCCTCCGGGCTCCGCCGTCACCCCCGTCACCGCCGTGGTCGCCGTCCCCGCCCGGACCGGTGCCGTCCCGGTCGGCGACGCGGCGCAGGAAGAGCTCCCATTGGGCCTTGAAGCCGTTGGTGGCCTCGTCCCCGTCGTTGTCGGGCACCTCCTGCCACTGGTCGCGGAAGCGCTCGGCGGCGGGCAGATCCGGGTTCCACACCGGTCTGGGGGTGCCGGCCCGGTGCTGGTAGCGGCAGCCGCGCAGACCGGCGACGGCGGAGCCCTCGGTGCCGTCCACCTGGAACTCGACCAGTTCGTCGCGGTGCACCCGCACCGCCCAGGAGGAGTTGATCTGGGCGACCGTGCCGCCCTCCAGGGTGAAGATGCCGTACGCGGCATCGTCCGCCGTGGCCCGGTAGGGCTCGCCCCGCTCGTCCCAGCGGTGCGGAAGGTGGGTGGCCAGGTGGGCCTGGACGGAGGTGACCCGGCCGAAGAGGTTGTGCAGCACGTACTCCCAGTGCGGGAACATGTCACTGACGATGCCGCCGCCGTCCTGGGCGCGGTAGTTCCACGAGGGCCGCTGGGCGCTCTGCCAGTCGCCCTCGAAGACCCAGTAGCCGAACTCGCCGCGCACCGAGAGCACCCGGCCGAAGAAGCCGCCCCTGACCAGCCGGGCGAGCTTGCGCAGTCCGGGCAGGAAGAGCTTGTCCTGGACGACGCCGTGCTCGACTCCCGCCCGGGCCGCCGCCCTGGCCAGCTCCAGGGCGCCGTCGAGCGAGGTGGCGGTGGGCTTCTCCGCGTAGACGTGCTTGCCGGCCGCGACGGCCTTGCGCAGGGCCGCGAGGCGCTCGGAGGTGATCTGTGCGTCGAAGTAGACGTCGATGCTGTCGTCCGCCAGCACCGCGTCCAGGTCGGTGGAGACGGCCCGCGGGTCCAGACCGTGCTGCTGCGCGAGGGAGCGGAGCGCGTCCTCCCTGCGGCCCACCAGGACGGGCTCGGGCCACAGCGTCCGGCCGCCGCCCAGGTCGAGTCCGCCCTCCTCGCGCAGCGCGAGCAGGGAGCGCACGAGGTGCTGGCGGTGACCCATCCGGCCGGTGACGCCGTTCATGGCGATGCGGATCGTCCTGCGTGACACGTGTACTCGTCTCCCTGCTGTCGCGGCGCCCGGTCCGGCGAGCGCGTCCGCGCGGTGGCATCGACACGTAGTAAGCGCTTTCTAGCGGCCAACGGCTCACGTTAGCTCCAGCAGCACTGCCCAGCAAGGGAGTTGGTCGCCGGCACGACGGCCGGCGGAGCGCATGGGAACATGTCGTCGACCCGGGGCGCGGCGGAGGAACGAGGGGCGGACGGATGGCAGTGACCCTGGCGGACGTCGCCGCACGCGCCGGTGTCTCCTCCGCGACCGTCTCCCGCGTGCTCAGCGGCGACTACCCCGTCGCGGGCGCCACCAGGAGCCGCGTGCTGCGCGCCGTGGCCGAGCTGGAGTACGTGGTGGACGGTCCCGCCAGCGCACTCGCCGCCGCCAGCTCCGACCTGCTGGGCATCCTCGTCAACGACATCGCCGACCCGTTCTTCGGCATCATCGCCGGAGCCGTGCAGGGCGAGCTGGACAGCGGTGCGGACGCCCCGGTGCCGCGCAAACTGGCCGTGGTCTGCAACACCGGCGGATCTCCCGAACGGGAGCTGAGCTACCTGACCCTGCTGCAGCGCCAGCGGGCGGCGGCGATCGTGCTGACCGGCGGAGCGGTCGAGGATCCGGCGCACCGCGCGTCCCTGGCCGCACGTCTGAGGCGGCTCGCCGCGGGCGGCACCCGGATCGTGCTGTGCGGCAGACCGCCGCTGGACCCCTCGGAGCCGACCGCGGACGCTGCTGCGATTCCGGAGCCGGCCGCGGAAGCTGCTGCGATTCGGGGGCCGGGCAGGGAAGCTGCTGCGATTCCGGGGCCGGACGGGCAGCCGCCCACGGCCGCGCGGGGCAGGGGCGCCCGGCGCGCGGCGCGCGGTGCCGTCCTGACCGTGGCCTTCGACAACCGCGACGGAGCGCACGCGCTCACCGCGCATCTGCTGGCGCTGGGCCACCGGCACATCGGCTACGTCGCCGGGCCTTCGGAACGGACCACCACCCGGCACCGGCTGGCGGGCCATCGGGCCGCGCTGGCGGCGCACGGGGCCGCCGGTCCGGACCGGGCGGAACGACTGACCGTGCACGCGGGCGGCTACGACCGATCCTGCGGCTACCGGGGCGCCGTCGAACTGCTGTGCAGGGCCCCGGAGACGACCGCCGTGCTGGCCGCCAACGACACGGTCGCGCTCGGCGTCTGCGCCGCCCTGCGGGACGCCGGGCTGCGCGTCCCGCAGGACGTGTCGGTGGCCGGTTTCGACGACCTGCCCTTCAGCGCCGACGCCGCGCCCGGACTGACCACCGTGCGGCTGCCGCTGCAGGAAGCCGGTGCCCGCGCAGGACAGCTCGCCCTGGGCACCCGGCCGGCCCCGCCGGGCGGGACGACGACCATGCCGCACGCACTGGTGGTCCGCGCCTCCACCGCTCCGCCCCGCGCCGGAGCGTGAGCCCCTCGCGGGCGCGTGAGCCCCTCGCGGGCGCGTGAGCCCCTCGCGGGCGCGGCAGGGTCGGAGCCGCCGCGTCCGTGCCCGCCCGCGCGCCGACACGGGCTCCCGGAGCCTTGCCGCGGGGAAGGGCATCTGGTCGGGTGAGCGCATGCGACTCGCGTTCTCCACACTCGGCGTGCCCGGCATGCCCGTCGACGAAGTGCTGCGGCTGGCAGCCGACTCGGGCTTCCACGGCGTCGAACTGCGCGCCCACCCGGAGGAACCTGTGCACCCCGGCCTCGACCGCGCCGCACGGCAGCGGGTGGCGGAGCAGTTCGCGGAGGCCGGTCTCGCGCCGCTGAGCGTCGCCGGATACCCGCGGATGGCCGAGAGCAGCGAGGACGCGCCGGTGCTGGAGGAGGTGCGCGCCCTGCTGGAGCTGGCCCACGATCTGGGGGCGCCGTACGCCCGGGTCTTCCCCGGCGGCGGCCCGGATGTCGCGGCGGGCGACGCGAACGCCGTGCGGCGGCTGCGGCAGGCTGCCGTCATCGCCGCCGATCTGGGAGTGCGGGTGCTGCTGGAGACGCACGACTCGCACGCCACCGGCGCGGACGTGACGCGGGTCCTGAGCGCGGTCGACCACCCGGGCGCCGGGGCCCTGTGGGATGTCATGCACACCTGGCGGGGCTGCGAGGACCCGGAGGAGACCTACCGGCTGCTCGCCCCGTATCTGGGCTATGTGCAGGTGAAGGACATCGCCTCGCGGGAGGACCCCGCGCCGCTGGCGCCCGGCGAGGGCGTGCTGCCGCTCACCGAGGTCGCGGACGTGCTGACCCGGGCGACGGACGCGCAGGCCGGCGCGGGCGTGGAGTGGCTGTGCTGGGAGTACGAGAAGCGCTGGTTCCCGCAGGCGCGTGAACTGCCGGCGCTGCTGCCCGGGGCCCGCGACCATCTGCTGGGCCTGCTGGCCGAAGCGGCCTGACCGGCCCGGTCGGGGCGTGGACCGCCCGGCTCCGGAGCGTGAACGGCCCGGGCGGCCGCGGACGGCCCGCCTGGCCGCGAGCGGCGGCGCCCCGCCGCGAGGGGGAGGGCGCCGCCGGCAGCCGCGTCAGGGACGCAGTTCCAGCGTGTGCTTCCGGGGTTTGTCCAGCTTCCTGTCGTACGACGTCAGGCGCTTGGGCTTCTTCTTGTCCGCGTCGTGGTCCAGTCCGGCGAACTCCAGCACCATCTTGGTGGCGGCGGCCCGGTCGTCGTCCTCGAGGGTGGCGATCCGCGCGCCGTGGTCCTGTCCGGGCGCCCAGAAGACGGCCGTGTCCTTGGTGTGCCGGCCGGGACGGAACGGCTCGGCGCCCCACGGGTCGTTCTCGCCGTAGATGTAGAGCATCTGCGAGGAGCGGTGGCGCACCCAGCGGTCGATGTCGCGCATCGCCCTGTCGTGCTTGTTGAACTCCACCGGGATACTGCGCGGCACATAGGTGCTCGGCACGTTCAGGCCCGGGTACTTGCGCACGTCGTCGAGGAGGGGCTCCTCGTAGTCGGGCGACCCCATCTGGGTGCCCGCCTGGTAGTAGTACGGCACGTAGGGAGTGATGCCCTGGTCGGTGCCTGCCGACCAGCCGCCGATCTCGTCGGCCCACTCGTAGAGCGTGTCCGTGGAGGCGTCGGTGGCGGGCACCTGGTCGCACTCGCTCTCCAGGTGGTACTGCCAGAAGCCCCAGACGAGGTCCTGCGCGACCAGTTCGAACGCCCGGTCGGCGCTGCCGGCCAGCTTGAAGGTGTAGTCGTTCTCCTTGGCCCACGCCTTGATGCGCGAGACCATCGCGCCGCGCCGCTCGAAGATCTCGTGCTGCGCGCCGTTGAGGCGGTCCCGGCACTCCTTGGAGCCGACGTTGCGGAAGAACCGGTAGTACGCGGAGTCCTCGTCGTTGCGGACGTCGTTGGGCGCCACATAGGGGACTGTCCCGTCCATGTCACGCGGATAGAAGCGGCGGTAGTACGTCGCGGTCATGCCGCCCTTGCTGCCGCCGGTCGCGATCCAGTTCTTGCGGTAGATCTTCTTGAGCGCCTGGTAGATGCGGTGCTGATCGCTGGCCGCCTGCCAGATGGTCAGCTTCGACCAGTCCTCGGGGTCGGGCCTGGAGGGCGTGAAGAACCGGTACTCCATGGAGACCTGGTTGCCGTCCGTCAACTGCGTCGGCTCACTGCGGCTGGGGTTGGTGTTGAGGTTGTAGCCGCTGGTGAAGAAGACCGTGGGCCGGTTCGTGTCCTTGTGCAGGATGGAGATGCGCTGTTTGAACGTGCCCTTCCAGGGACGTCGATGGTCCACCGGCTGTTCGTAGTTGAGCAGGAAGAAGCGGTATCCGTCGACGGGCTTCTCCTCGATGAGGCTCATCCCGGGCACCGCGAGGATGCGGTCCTTGATGTCCTTGCCGGCCGCGGGATCGGCCGCGGTGGCGGCCCCCGCCGAGGCACTGCCGACACTGAAGGTGCCTATCAGCACCACCAGAGACAGCAGCCATCTGAGCGTTTTACGCATTCACCCTCCCCTTACTACGTCAAAAGTCGTCGTGAACCTATCGGCGTCCGACCGGCTTTGCCAGACCCCGACACCGACCCGCTGTACGCATACGGGTGAACGAGCACCGCTCAGCGGTGCGAACCGCCCTGTCGGCGATCGCCGTTACGCTGCCGCCATGGACGACTCCCCGCTTCCCTCCCCGCCCGCACCGCTGGCCACCGGCCCGCGCGAGATGCGGCTGCTCTCCTTCCACACCGGACCCGAGGAGAGCCGCTTCCCGGACGCCCCGGTCGGCTACGTCCTGCTGGTCGTGCGGCACGCCGAGAAGCTGCTGATGGTGCACGTACGCAGCCGCGCCTGCTGGGAGCTGCCCGGCGGCGGGATCGAGGAGGGCGAGAGCCCGCGCGGCGCCGCCCTCCGTGAACTGCGCGAGGAGACCGGCCAGACGGTCGACCCGGCGGCCCTGCGCTTCGCCGGATTCGCACGCACCTCGCTGGGCCCCGAGCAGCGGGTGCTCTACGGCGCCGTCTTCACCGGCGAACTGGCCGAGGTGCTGCCCTTCACCCCGACCGAGGAGATCTCCGCGCTGCACTGGCGCAGCGGTTCGGAGCCGCTGCCCTACGGCCAGGTGCAGACGGTCGACGAATATCTGGTCGGCCTGTGCGACGCCTGAGACGTACTGTCGGCGCATGCCGCAGCCACACGGATTCACCTATGAGCAGCGCGGACCCGCGGGGACGGTGGTGATCAGCCACCGTGGCCACCCGGTCACCACGCTGCGCGACGGGCGGGCCCAGCGCTTCCTCCAGGAAGTGTCCGCGGGGGACGAGCAGTTGGTCATGGCCCGCTGGACGGGCAACTACAAGCGCGGCAACGAGCGCACCGCCCGGGCGCACCCGCGCAACCGCGGACGCTGACCGCTCCGGGCGAAGCGCTCGGTACCGGCGCCCGGTGCCGGGCCGGGCGAGCGGCGCCCACCCGGCCCCGCGGCGCCCGACCGCACGGGCTCAGACCACGGCGTGCTCGGAGCCGCCCGCCGTCTCCCCGGCGAAGGTCCGCCACAGCTCCGCGTAGCGCCCGCCGAGCGCCACCAGCTCCTCGTGGGTGCCGTCCTCGGCGATCCGCCCCTGGTCGAGGACGATCACGCGGTCGGCGCGCGCGGCCGTCGTCAGCCGGTGCGCCACCACCAGGGTGGTCCGTTCCCCGGCCAGCCGGTCGGTGGCCTGGTTGACCAGCGACTCGGTCGCCAGGTCGAGCGCCGCCGTCGCCTCGTCCAGCAGCAGGACCGCCGGGTCCACCAGTTCGGCCCGGGCCAGCGCGATCAGCTGCCGCTGTCCGGCCGAGAGATTGCGGCCCCGCTCGTCCACCTCGTGCAGATAGCCGCCCGACAGGGAGGCGATCATGTCGTGCGCACCGACCCCCCGGGCCGCCGCCTCCACCTCCGCGTCCGTCGCATCCATCCGCCCGTAGGCGATGGCGTCCCGCACGGTCCCGGGGAAGAGGTAGGGCTCCTGGGGCACCACGCCGATCCGGTGCCGGTAGCCGGTCAGATCGATGCCGCGCAGGTCCGCACCGTCCGCCAGGACGGCGCCCCGGGTCGGGTCGTAGAACCGCGCGACCAGCTTGACCAGGGTGGACTTTCCCGCGCCGGTCTCGCCCACGAAGGCGACCGTCTGCCCGGCCGGAATGGTCAGCCGGATGTCCGAGAGCGCCGCCTGCTGGTCCTGCGCGCCGGAGGGGTCCTCGGTGGCGTAGTGGAAGTGCACGTCCCGGAACTCGATCCCGCCACGCAGCGCGGTCATCTCCCGCGGTGAGGCGGCGACGGGCGTGCTGCTCTCCTCGCGCAGCAGCTCCTGGATGCGGCGCAGCGAGACGGCTGCCTGCTGATAGCCGTCGAAGACCTGCGAGAGCTGCTGCACCGGCGCGAAGAACAGCTCGATGTAGAGCAGGTAGGCCACCAGAGCCCCGGCCGTCAGGCTGTTGTCCTCGATCCGCCCGGCACCCACGACGAGCACCGCGGCGGTCGCCACGGCGGCCAGGAGCTGCACGAACGGGAAGTAGACCGAGATCAGCCACTGGCCGCGCACCCGCGCCCGGCGGTAGCCGTCGCTGCGGCGGGCGAACTGTTCGGCGCCGCGCTCCTCGCCGCGGAACGCCTGCACCATCCGCAACCCGGCGACCGACTCCTGCAGGTCGGCGTTGACCACGCTGACCCGCTCCCGGGCCAGTTCGTACGCCTTGACGCTCTGCCGGCGGAAGAAGTAGGTGCCGACGACCAGCAGCGGCAGCGTCGCGAAGACCACCAGCGCCAGTTGGACGTCGAGCACCAGCAGCGCGCCGAGGATGCCCAGGAAGGTGAAGAGCGACACGACAGCGGTGACCAGCCCGGTCTGCAGGAACGTGGAGAGCGCGTCGACGTCGGTCGTCATCCGGGTCATCACGGCGCCCGCCTGGTGCCGTTCGTAGTAGTCGAGGCCCAGTCGCTGCAGTTGCGCGAAGATCTTCACCCGCAGGGCGTACAGCACCCGCTCGCCGGTGCGTCCGGTCAGCAGCAGCGAGCCGGTCTGGGCGGCCCACTGGGCGACGACCACGGCCAGCGCCAGCCCGGAGGCGAACCAGACCGCGCCCAGCGCGCCCTTCTCCACCCCGTCGTCGATGCCGTGCCGGATCAGCACGGGCAGCACCAGCCCGAACCCGGCGTCCAGCGCGGCGAAGACCAGAGCGACCAGCAGGGCGGCGCCGAAGCCGCGCAGCAGGCGACGCAGCCCGTAGGAGTCCTCGCGCCGCTCCGCGCGCTCCTCGTCCACCTCGGGGAGGTCGTCGGCCGGGGGCAGCGCCGCCACTCTGGCGAGCAGTTCGGGGCTGCCGGGCAGGCCCGCGAGTTCGGTGCCGAAGGCTCCGGGCCGGCCGGCCTGCGCGGCGGCGGTTCCGCTGCCGCCGCCCGGCAGAGCGCCCTCGGTCCCCGGCTCCTGCTCGCGCACCCACAGCTCGGGGGTCACCCCGTCGACGGTGTCGTGCGCGTCGTGCACGGCCATGCCGGCCGGGTCGCGCTCCACGTCGCCGAGTTCGTCCGGGTCGGTCAGCAGCCGCCGGTAGAGGGCGCAGCGCTCGACCAGTTCCTCGTGGGTGCCGATGTCGGCCAGCCGGCCGCCGTCCAGTACGGCGATCCGGTCGGCCAGCGCCAGGGTGGACTGCCGGTGGGCGATCAGCAGCGTCGTACGGCCGGCCATCACCTCGCGCAGCGCCTCGTGGATCTCGTGCTCCACGCGCGCGTCCACGGCCGAGGTGGCGTCGTCCAGGAGCAGCAGGCGCGGGTCGGTCAGCAGGGCGCGGGCGAGCGCGATGCGCTGCCGCTGGCCGCCGGAGAGGGTCAGTCCCTGTTCGCCGACGGTGGTCTCGTAGCCGTCCGGCAGCTCCTTGACGAACCGGTCGGCCTGGGCTGCCCGGGCTGCGGCGCGGATCTCCTCGTCGGTGGCGTCGGGGGCGCCGTAGGCGATGTTCTCCCGGAGGGAGGAGGAGAACAGGAAGGGGTTCTCGGGGACGAGCCCGATGGCGGAGCGCAGCGAGTCCAGGGTCAGCTCGCGCACGTCCTGCCCGCCCACGCGCACCGCGCCGCCGGTCACGTCGTAGTAGCGCGGCAGCAGCATGGAGACGGTGGACTTGCCGCTGCCGCTGGCCCCCACCAGGGCGACCGTCTCGCCGGGTTCGATGCGCAGGCTGAAGCCGTCCAGCACGGGGGTGTCCGCCGCGTAGCCGAAGCTGACGTCCTCGAACTCGACGGAGGCGTCCGCGGACGCGGGCAGATCGCGGGCGTGCGGGCTCTCGGCCATCTGCGGTTCGGTGTCGATCAGGTCGTAGACCCGCTCGACGCCCGCCCTGGCCTGCTGTCCGACGGTGAGCATCATGGCCAGCATCCGGACCGGGCCGACCAGCTGGGCCAGGTAGGTGGAGAAGGCGACGAAGGTGCCCAGCGTGATCTCGCCGCGGGTGGCCATCCAGCCGCCGAGCGCGAGCATGGCGACCTGGCCGAGCGAGGGTACGGACTGCAGAGCCGGGGTGTAGCGCGCGTTGAGGCGCACCGTGCGCAGCCGGCCCGCGAACAGCTTCCGGCTGACGGCCCGGAGCTTCCCGGTCTCCTGCGCCTCCTGGCCGAAGCCCTTGACCACGCGGACGCCGCTGACCGAGCCGTCCACCACCGAGGCGACCGCTCCGGCCTGCTGCTGCGCGTACCAGGTGGCGGGGAAGAGCCGCTTGCGGCTCAGGTCGGCGACCCACCACAGCAGCGGGAAGACCGCGATCGACACCAGGGTCAGCAGGGGCGAGAGGAGCAGCATCACGACGAGCGCCACCAGGAACAGCAGCACGTTGCCGATCATCATCGGCAGCATGAACAGCAGGCTCTGCACGAGCTGGAGGTCGCTGGTGCCGCGGCCGACCACCTGACCGGTGGACAGCTCGTCCTGACTGCGGCCGTCCAGCCGGACGATCGAGCGGTACATCTCGGTGCGCAGGTCGTGCTGGACGTCCAGCGCGAGCCGCCCGCCGTAGTAGCGGCGGGCGTAGGTCAGCACGTAGATGACGGCTGCCGCGGCGACGAGCAGTCCGATCCAGGCCCACAGGCCGTCCTGTCCGCCGACCACCACGTCATCGATGATGACCTTGGTCAGCAGCGGGACGAGCGCCATGACGGCCATGCCGCCGAGCGAGGCGCCCAGCGCGAGCACCACCGCACGCCTGTACCGCCAGCAGTACCCGGCCAGCCGCCGGGCCCAGCCCGGCGTACCCGCACTCTCCTCCGTCACCGCGTCCCCAGTCCCTTCACGTCGGCCTGCGCCCTACCGTTCCTGCCGAGTGCCCAACATCGGGAGAGCGGGCTTTCATTCCGGACCGCGCCGGGGCGGGGGGAAACCGGGTGCCGGTGGGGGACGAAGGGGGGGTCGGGAGGGGACGAAGAGTGGCCGAAGGCGGCCAGGTGAGCGCGTGGCTCCACCATGGCCGCCCCGGCCACCCGACGGCGCGTCCCTGGGTGCGTGCGGGCCGGCACCCCCCACGAGGCCAGCTCCGCGACCGCTCCGCGCCGTCTTCCCGCGGGATCGCTTGTGCAGTCTGTCGATAACTTCTACGAAATGCACATCGACCGATCAAATTCAGTAACGTCCCGTATTAAACCAGTGGCGCTCCGTGACTGAGCGGATGTTTTCCGGCACCCCGTCAAGCCCCCGCCGACCTGGACCGTTCGGCGTCCCGAACGGGTGCGGTCCGCCCGCCGGGCGCGGCGACCGTCCGCACACGTACGAAGGGCCGGAGGGGCCGCGCCCGCAACACGGCCGGAACCCACTCATCCGGGACGCTTCCCTCAGCCGCGAGCGGCCGCGATCTGCCGCGTCATCAGCGTCGTCAGCTCGTACGCCGTGTGGGAAGCCGCGACCGACGTGATCTCCGCGTGGTCGTAGGCGGGAGCGACCTCCACCAGGTCGGCCGAGACGAGATGGCAGTCGGACAGCCCGCGCAGGATCTCCAGCAGCTCCCGCGAGGTGATCCCGCCCGCCTCCGGCGTGCCCGTACCCGGAGCGTGCGCCGGATCGAGCACATCGATGTCCACCGACACATACAGCGGGCGGGAGCCGATGCGCTGCCGGAGCTGGTCGGTCACCTCGTCCACCCCCCGGCGCATCACGTCGGCGGAGGTGACGATGCCGAAGCCCATCTTCGCGTCGTCGTCCAGGTCGCGCTTCCCGTACAGCGGCCCCCTGGTGCCCACGTGGGAGAGCGCCGAGGTGTCCAGCAGCCCCTCCTCGGCCGCCCGCCGGAAGGGAGTGCCGTGCGTGTAGGCGGCGCCGAAGTAGGTGTCCCAGGTGTCCAGGTGCGCGTCGAAGTGCAGCAGCGCGACGGGGCCGTGCTTGCGCGCCATCGCCCGCAGCAGCGGCAGGGCGATGGTGTGGTCGCCGCCGAGCGTCATCAGCCGGGCGCCGGAGTCCAGCAGGGAGCCCGCCGCCTCCTCCACCGTCTCGACGGCCTCGCCGATGTCGAACGGGTTGACGGCGATGTCCCCGGCGTCCGCGACCTGCGCCAGCGCGAACGGCGAGGCGTCCTGTGCCGGGTTGTAGGGCCGCAGCAGCCGGGACGCCTCCCGGATCGCGTTGCCGCCGAAGCGGGCACCCGGCCGGTAGGAGACACCGGTGTCGAAGGGGACGCCGACCACGGCGACGTCGGCACGGCCGCCCGTCTCGTCGATCCGCGGCAGCCGCGCGAAGGTCGCCGGACCGGCGTAGCGGGGAACCCGCGAGGAGTCGACGGGGCCGCGGGGGGTCGGAGCGCTGTCGGGAGTGGGTATGTCGCTGCTGGTCATACCGTCGAGCCTAGGCGGAATACGCCCGTCCGCCGTTGGACGGTCCGCAGGAGCCCTCCCCGCCTTTTGGACACTCCGTCCATCGAGCGACAGTACGAGCCACAATGGGTACATGTCGCAGCCGCTCTCGCCCGTGCCCCTGGCCCTGCCGCTTCCCCCGGCGCCCTCCCGTGCCGAGCTGACCAGCCACCTGGTGCGCGCCCGGATCGCGGGGGACGTCGCCACGCCGCGGGAGAACAACCTCTCCCACTACCGCAAGCTCGCCAACGGCGACCGCCACTACTGGCTCGGCCTGGAACTGGGCGAGCGCTGGGCGGACGAGCAGGACGTCCTCGCGGTGATGGCCGAGCGCTGCGGCGTCAACGACGACCCGGACTACCGCAGCGGCCAGGACACCATCGACCCGGAGCTGACCGTGGCGGCCCTGGACCGGGCCGCCGCCGAACTCCGCAAGGCGGCGGAGGCACGCGCCCGGGTGCTGTTCGCCACCGGGCACCCCGGTGCCCTGCTGGACATGCACGGCACCCTCGCCACCGCGCTGCGCGCCGCCGGCTGCGACATCGTCCGCACCCCGCTGCGGGTCTTCGCCGACGAGGGCGTCATCGTCCAGTTCCAGGGCGTCGCCGTCTACGAACGGGGCGCCTCCCTGTGGCACACGCACTCCCCCCAGCCGATGGCGGGCGTGCTGCTGGGCCTGGAGCAGGCCGGCGAACCGCTGCCCGACCTGGTCGTGGCCGACCACGGCTGGGCGGGCCGGGCCGCACAACAGGGGCTGACCACCGTCGGATTCGCCGACTGCAACGACCCCGCACTCTTCCTGGGCGAGGCGGAGGGCACGCTGGAGGTCGCCGTACCCCTGGACGACCACGTGGTCGACCCGCGCTACTACGAGCCGATGACCGCCTACCTGCTGTCCGCCGCGGGGCTCGCGGGCTGATCCGCCGCCTGCCCCACCGCGGCACCCGGCGCCTCCGCACGCCGCGCCCGGGGAACCCGGACGACGCCCTCCTGGATGACGGAGACGACCAGCCGCCCGTCCCGGGTGAAGATCCGCCCCTTGCCGAGCCCCCGGCCGCCCTGCGCCGTGGGCGACTCCTGGTCGTAGAGCAGCCACTCGTCCGCGCGGAACGGGCGGTGGAACCACATCGCGTGGTCCAGGGAGGCCCCGACCACGTCACCGACGGCCCAACCGCCCCGGCCGTGCGCGAGCAGCACGGAGTCCAGCAGCGTCATGTCCGAGACATAGGTCGCCAGGCAGATGTGCAGCATCGGGTCGTCCAGCTCGCCGTCCAGCTTCCCGTTGGTGCGGAACCACACCTGGGAGCGCGGCTCGCTCCGGCTGCCGACCCGGGCGAACGGCGGCTCCTCGACGTACCGCAGATCGACGGCGGCCCGCGCCCGCAGCAGGCGCTCGGGCACCTGCGGGTCGACGAACAGCTCCCGGTAGCGCGGCACCTTCTCCTCCGCGGTCGGCAGCGTCTCCGGATCCGGCGCCGAGGGCATCGGCTCCTGGTGCTCCATCCCCTCCTCGTGCGTCTGGAACGAAGCGGACAGATGGAAGATCGGCTGCCCGTGCTGCACCGCCACCACCCGGCGCGTGGTGAAGGAGCGGCCGTCGCGTATCCGGTCCACGGTGTAGACGATGTGCGCCCCGGGGTCCCCCGGGCGCAGGAAGTACGCGTGCAGGGAGTGCGGCAGCCGCCCGGCAGGGACGGTGCGGCAGGCGGCGACCAGCGCCTGCGCCGCGACCTGCCCGCCGAAGACCCGGGGCACCAGGGAGGCGCGGCTGCCGCCCCGGAAGATGTCCTGCTCGATCCGCTCCAGGTCGAGCAGATCGAGCAGGTCGGTCAGTTCCTGGCTCATGTCGCTGCGGCCGCCCGGTGGAGCCGTGCCGGGGCCGGGCCGCTCACAGGCCCATCGACTTCGCGACGATGGAACGCATGACCTCGCTGGTGCCGCCGTAGATGCGCGAGACGCGGGTGTCGGCGTACAGGTTGGCGATCGGGTACTCCAGCATGTAGCCGTACCCACCGTGCAGCTGGAGGCACTTGTCGATGACCCGGGCCGCGGTCTCGGTGGTGAACAGCTTGGCCGAGGCGGCGTCCGCGGGGGTCAGCTCACCCGCGTCCAGCGCCTCCAGCGCGCGGTCCACGACGGCCTGCATCGCGTCCACGTCGGACTTGCAGTCGGCGAGCACGAACTTGGTGTTCTGGAAGGAGGCCACCTCCTTGCCGAAGACCGTCCGCTCCTTGACGTACTCGTGGGCGAAGCGCACCGCCGCCGACGACATCGCGTAGGCGCCCAGCGCGATGCCCAGCCGCTCCTGGGGCAGGTTGTGGGTGAGGTAGGAGAACGCCTTGCCCTCCTCGCCCAGCAGGTCCTCGACCGGCACCTTGACGTCGGTGAAGGACAGCTCGGCGGTGTCGGAGGAGCGCAGCCCGAGCTTCTCCAGCTTGCGGCCGACCGCGTAGCCCTCGCTCCCGGCGTCCACCACGAGGATGGAGATGCCGCCGCGCCGGTCGGCCGGGTCCGGGGCAGCGGTGCGGGCGCAGACCAGCACCCGGTCGGCCTGGACACCGCCGGTGATGAAGGTCTTGGCGCCGTTGAGGATGTAGTGCGTGCCGTCCTCGGACAGCTTGGCGGTGGTCTTCATCCCCGCCAGGTCCGAACCGGTGCCCGGCTCGGTCATGGCGATCGCGGTCATCATCTCGCCGGAGACGAAGGCGGGGAGCCAGCGCTTCTTCTGCTCCTCGGAGCCGTACTTGAGCAGATAGGGGAGGCAGAGCGCGGTGTGCACACTGGAGCCGCCGAAGCTGACCCCGGCGCGGGCGCACTCCTCGGTGATCACCGCGTTGTACTTGAAGCTCGTCTCCCCCGCACCGCCGTACTCCTCGGGGACCTCGATGCCGAAGACGCCCAGCTCGCCGAGCTTCTTGTAGAAGTCCTTGGGGACGTAGCCCTGCTCGGCCCACTGCGGGTAGTGGGGCACGACCTCCGCCGCGATGAAGTCGCGGATCGTCCGGCGGAACGCTTCGTGGTCCTCGTTGAACACCGTGCGGCGCACAGCACGCCTCCTCGTCGCCTCGGCATGGCTAAGCGCTTGCTCAGCCTACACACGTCAAAGCTACCGAGCAGTCACCTCAGCTGTCCAGGGCGAACAGGGACGGGAGCGGGTCCGCGACCCGCTTCGCCCCCCGGAAGGAGGTACCGCTCCGGGGCGCCCGCCCGTCAGACCGGGGCGCCCGACCCCTCGTGCCCGGCGGGCGGGTACTCGGCCCGCACCGCGGAGCCGCCGCCCGGCCCCTCCGGCGGGGGCGCGGCGGAGGAGAGCGCACCGCGGGCCAGGCGGTGCAGCAGCGCCGCCGTCGTCTCCCGGTCCGGCAGCGCCGAGGGGCCGCTCAGGTGCGGCGTCGAGTTCAGCAGCCCGAAGACGGTGTGCACCGAGACCCGGGCCTCCAGCTCGGTCAGCCCCGGGTACAGCGCACGGACGGCCGAGACCCACAGCTCGACGTACTGCCGCTGGAGCTTGCGGACCTGCTTGCGGTCGGCCTCCCGCAGCCGGTCCAGCTCCCGGTCGTGCAGGGTGATCAGTTCGCGGTCGTCCAGCGCGAAGTCGATGTGCCCCTCGATCAGCGCGTCCAGCGCGGCGCCCGGCGGCAGATCCGCCGCCGCCGACTCCTCGGCCCGCCGGCGCCCCCCGTCGTAGAGCCGCCGGCTGATCCCGACCAGCAGCTCGGCCAGCATCGCGTCCTTGCCCGCGAAGTGGCGGTAGAGGCCGGGGCCGCTGATGCCGACCGCCGCCCCTATCTCGTCGACGCCCACCCCGTGGAAGCCACGCTCGGCGAAGAGCCGTGCGGCCTCCCGCAGGATCTGCTCCCGTCGGCTGGGTGCGGCCGTGCCTGCCGTCTTCGTGCTCATGCGGACCATTCTAGACAGCCGCGTTAGTCAGCGTTAACCTTGAGACATCGAGTTAACGCTGACTAACCGCGTTCGCCGACCGCGCTGCTCGCGGTCATCGCGGTGCCGGCGTCGGCTCGTGGTGCGCCGCGCCGGACATGAGGTGGTGCGGCGGGAAGGGCGTGGTGTCGTGCGAGCGAGGGGGCCGGTCGGATGAACGAGCGAACAGTGCGGGACGTGAGCGGGCACGGGCCCGCGGCGCCGCGCCTGAGCAGCGCCCTCGACCCCGGTTCGGACGCCGCCGCGGAGAACCGCAGAGCCCATCGCGAGCTGGCCGGACAGCTCCGGGAGAAACTCGCGCGCGCCCGGCTCGGCGGCGGTGCCCGGGCACGCGAGCGGCACACGGCGCGGGGAAAGCTGCTGCCGCGGGAGCGCGTGGACGCGCTGCTGGACCCCGGCTCCCCCTTCCTGGAGATCGCGCCGCTGGCGGCCGACGGGATGTACGACGACGCGGCGCCCGCCGCCGGGGTGATCGCGGGGATCGGCCGGGTCGCCGGCCGCGAGGTGGTCGTCGTCGCCAACGACGCCACCGTCAAGGGCGGCACCTACTACCCCATGACGGTCAAGAAGCACCTGCGTGCGCAGGAGATCGCCCTGGAGAACCGGCTGCCGTGCCTCTATCTGGTCGACTCCGGCGGCGCGTTCCTGCCGATGCAGGACGACGTCTTCCCCGACCGGGACCACTTCGGCCGGATCTTCTACAACCAGGCCCGGATGTCCGCCGCCGGTGTCCCGCAGATCGCCGCGGTCCTCGGCTCCTGCACCGCGGGCGGCGCCTACGTCCCCGCGATGAGCGACGAGGCGGTGATCGTGCGCGGGCAGGGCACGATCTTCCTCGGCGGGCCGCCGCTGGTGAAAGCGGCGACCGGTGAGGTCGTGACAGCCGAGGAACTGGGCGGCGGCGAGACCCACTCCCGGATCTCCGGAGTCACCGACCACCTGGCGGAGGACGACGCGCACGCGCTGCGCATCGTCCGGCACATCGTCGCCACCCTGCCCGCACCCCCCGACGCCGCGGCCCTGCCCTGGAGCGTGCGCCCCGCCGAGGAGCCCGCCCTGGACCCGGCCGGGCTCTACGACGCGGTCCCCGCCGACTCCCGCACCCCCTACGACGTGCGCGAGGTCATCGCCCGCGTGGTGGACGGCTCGCGGTTCCAGGAGTTCAAGGCGGAGTACGGCACCACCCTGGTCACCGGCTTCGCCCACGTACACGGCCATCCGGTCGGTGTGGTCGCCAACAACGGCATCCTCTTCTCCGAATCGGCCCAGAAGGGCGCCCACTTCATCGAGCTGTGCGACCAGCGCGGCATCCCGCTGCTCTTCCTGCAGAACATCTCCGGCTTCATGGTCGGCAAGGACTACGAGGCGGGCGGCATCGCCAAGCACGGCGCCAAGATGGTCACCGCGGTGGCCTGCGCCCGGGTGCCGAAGCTGACGGTCGTGATCGGCGGCTCCTACGGCGCCGGCAACTACTCGATGTGCGGCCGGGCCTACAGCCCCCGCTTCCTGTGGATGTGGCCGAACGCCAAGATCTCCGTGATGGGCGGGGAGCAGGCGGCCTCGGTGCTGGCCACCGTCAAGCGGGACCAGCTGGAGGCACGCGGCGAGGAGTGGAGCGCCGAGGAGGAAGAGGATTTCCGCGCACCGGTCCGTGCGCAGTACGAATCCCAGGGCAACGCCTACTACGCCACGGCCCGGCTGTGGGACGACGGGGTGATCGACCCCCTGGAGACCCGTCAGGTGCTGGGGCTGGCCCTGACCGCCTGTGCCAACGCCCCGCTGCCCGGACGCGATCCCGAGGCGCCGCGCTTCGGCGTCTTCCGGATGTGAGGGGCCGGACGTGACACAGCCGAACGCGAAGGGGGCCGCGGACGCGGCCGGAAGCACGACCGGAGCGGAGCGCCCCGGGACCGGAAGCCACGGGGTCGTGAGGACGAGGAGAGGGCCGATGTTCGACACGGTGCTGGTCGCCAACCGCGGCGAGATCGCGGTGCGGGTGATCCGGACGCTGCGCAGGCTCGGCATCCGCTCCGTCGCGGTGCACAGCGACGCGGACGCCGACGCCCGCCATGTGCGCGAGGCCGACACGGCCGTGCGGATCGGCCCCGCGGCGGCGGTCCACAGCTATCTGAGCGCGGACCGGCTGCTGGAGGCGGCCCACCGCAGCGGTGCGCAAGCCGTCCATCCGGGGTACGGATTCCTCGCCGAGAACGCGGCGTTCGCCCAGCGCTGCACCGAGGCCGGCCTCGTCTTCATCGGTCCGCCCGCGGAGGCCATCGAGCTGATGGGCGACAAGATCCGCGCCAAGGAGACGGTGTCCGCGGCGGACGTGCCGGTGGTGCCCGGCTCCTCGGGCACCGGGCTGACCGACGCCGAACTGGCCGCCGCAGCCCGGCAGACGGGTCTGCCGGTGCTGCTCAAGCCCTCGGCGGGCGGCGGCGGCAAAGGCATGCGGCTGGTGCGGGACGAGACGGCACTGCCCGACGAGATCGCCGCGGCGCGGCGCGAGGCCAAGGGCGCCTTCGGCGACGACGGGCTGCTCGTCGAGCGGTGGATCGACCGGCCGCGGCACATCGAGATCCAGGTGCTGGCGGACGGCCACGGCAACGTCCTGCACCTGGGAGAGCGCGAATGCTCGCTCCAGCGCCGCCACCAGAAGATCATCGAAGAGGCGCCCAGCCCGCTGCTCGACGCGGCGACCCGCGAGGCGATGGGGCAGGCAGCGGTGAACGCGGCCCGCTCGTGCGGCTACCGGGGCGCGGGCACGGTCGAGTTCATCGTGCCGGGCGACGGCTCCGGGTCCTACTACTTCATGGAGATGAACACCCGACTCCAGGTGGAGCACCCGGTCACCGAACTGATCACCGGGCTGGACCTGGTGGAGTGGCAGGTGCGGGTGGCCGCCGGGGAGCCGCTGCCCTTCGGGCAGGAGGAGATCGCCCTCGACGGTCACGCGGTGGAGGCCCGGATCTGCGCGGAGACGGCGCGGCGCACGCCCGGTGCCGAGGACGGGCACGTGGACTTCCTGCCCTCGGCCGGACGGGTGCTGCTGCTGGAGGAGCCGCAGGGCGAGGGGGTGCGCACCGACTCCGGGCTCACCGAGGGCACCGAAGTGGGCACGACCTACGACCCGATGCTCTCCAAGGTCATCGCCTGGGGCCCCGACCGGGCCGCCGCGCTGCGCGGACTGCGCGCGGCACTCGCCCGCACGACGGTGCTCGGGGTGGACACCAACACGGCGTTCCTGCGCGCCCTGCTCGGCCACCCCGAGGTCGCCTCCGGCGAGCTGGACACCGGCCTGGTGGATCGCGTGGCGACCGAACTGCTGCCCGAGAACGTGCCCGACGAGGTGTACGGCGCGGCAGCGCTGCTGCGGCAGGCGGAGCTCACTCCGGAGACCGGGACGGCACAGACCCCGGGCGGCCCGCCGCAGCCCGCGGCCGCCGCCTCCCCCGCGACCGGCGGCTGGGTCAGTCCGTTCTCGGTGCCGTCCGGGTGGCGGCTCGGCGGGCAGCGGGCCTGGACAGTGCACTCGCTGCGGGTACCGGGCCGCGACCCCGTGGCGGTCCGGGTCCGGCCCACCGCACCGGACGGCAGGCGCCCCGAGGAACTCCCGGCCCCGGGCGAGATGGAGGTCAGCGTCGACGGCGCCACCCCGGTGCGGGCGCGGCTGGCACCGGGCACCGAGACCGGCGGCCCGACCGTCCGGCTCGACTGGGACGGCATGAGCCGCACCCTCAGCCGCGTCCGATGCGGGGACGGTGACACCCCGGGCGTGTGGCTGGGCAGGGACGGCGAAGCCTGGCAGGTGCGCGACCACGACCCGGTGGCGGACGCGTTGCGGCGGGCCGGTGGCGCACACGGCGCCGACGCGCTGACCGCGCCCATGCCGGGCACCGTCACGGTGGTCAAGGCTGCCGTCGGCGACGAGGTCGCCGCGGGCCAGAGCCTGCTGGTGGTGGAGGCCATGAAGATGGAGCACGTGATCACGGCACCGCACGCGGGCCGGGTGGCCGAACTGGAGGTCACGGCGGGCAGCACCGTGGCGATGGACCAGGTGCTCGCGGTCGTGGACCCGGCCCTCGGCGACGCACCGGAGGCCGGCACGGAAGCGGCGACGGAGGCGACGGGATGACGGACGCGACGAACTCCTCGGCACACACCCCTCCGGGGCGCCCCCCGGCTCCGGCCGCCGGCCCGGCGGAAGGGAGCGGCACCCCGGGTGAGCTGCCGATGGTCTTCCCCATGGAAGGGCTGCCCGCCCGGGTGCGGATCCACGAGGTGGGGCCGCGGGACGGGCTGCAGAACGAGTCGGCGCTCGTCCCGGTCGAGGTGAAGGCGGAGTTCATCCGGCGGCTCGCCGCCGCCGGGCTGAGCACCGTGGAGGCCACCAGCTTCGTGCACCCCAAGTGGGTTCCCCAGCTCGCCGACGCGGAGGAGCTGTATCCGCGCCTGGCGGACCTGGAGGGGGTGCGGCTGCCGGTGCTGGTGCCCAACGCACGCGGCCTGGAGCGCGCGGCGGCGCTGGGCGCGCGGGAGGTGGCGGTGTTCGCCAGCGCCACGGAGTCGTTCGCCAAGGCCAACCTGAACCGCTCGGTGGACGGCGCGCTGGAGATGTTCGAGCCGGTGGTGGCGCGCGCCAAGAGCGCGGGCCTCCGCGTGCGCGGCTATCTGTCGATGTGCTTCGGCGACCCGTGGGAGGGCCCGGTCCCCATCGACCAGGTGGTGCGAGTGTGCCGGGCGCTGGCCGGCATGGGCTGCGACGAGCTGAGCCTGGGCGACACCATCGGCGTGGCCACTCCCGGCCATGTCCACGCGCTGCTCACGGCACTCGGCACGGCGGGGCTGCCCGCTTCGGGCGCCCCCGCCGACTCCGGTCCGCCGGGCGGCCCCACGCTCGCCGTGCACTTCCACGACACCTACGGCCAGGCGCTCTCCAACACCCTCGCGGCGCTCCAGCACGGAGTGGCCACGGTGGACGCCTCGGCCGGCGGGCTGGGCGGCTGCCCGTACGCCAAGAGCGCCACGGGCAACCTCGCCACCGAGGACCTGGTCTGGATGCTGCACGGCCTCGGTGTCGAGACGGGTGTCGAGCTGTCCCGGCTCACCGCCACCAGCACCTGGATGGCACAGCAGCTGGGCCGCCCCAGCCCCTCCCGGACGGTTCGTGCCCTGGCCGGCCCGGCCTCTTCCGTCGCTTCCTCCGCTTCCCCCTCTTCCACGGAGTCCCGGAACACCCCGGACTCCCCCGCCCCCAAGGAGCAGTGAGCATGGCACTCGACCACCGCCTCACCCCCGAGCACGAGGAACTGCGCCGCACCGTGGAGGAGTTCGCCCACGACGTGGTCGCCCCCAAGATCGGTGAGTTCTACGAGCGGCACGAGTTCCCGTATGAGATCGTCCAGCAGATGGGCACCATGGGCCTGTTCGGCCTGCCCTTCCCCGAGGAGTACGGCGGGATGGGCGGCGACTACCTCGCCCTCTGCCTGGCCCTGGAGGAGTTGGCCCGGGTCGACTCCTCGGTGGCCATCACGCTGGAGGCGGGGGTGTCGCTGGGCGCGATGCCCGTCTACCTCTTCGGCACCGAGGAGCAGAAGCGGGAGTGGCTACCCCGGCTGTGCGCGGGCGAGATGCTGGGCGCCTTCGGGCTGACCGAGCCCGAGTGCGGTTCGGACGCGGGCGGCACCCGCACCACCGCCGTCCTGGACGAGTCGTCCGGGGAATGGGTGATCAACGGCAGCAAGTCCTTCATCACCAACTCCGGCACGGACATAACGGGCCTGGTCACGGTGACCGCTGTCACCGGGCGCAAGGAGAACGGCGCCCCGCGCATCTCGACCATCATCGTCCCCTCCGGCACCCCCGGTTTCACGGTGGCGCCCGCCTACTCGAAGGTCGGCTGGAACGCGTCGGACACTCATGAGCTGTCCTTCACGGATGTGCGCGTACCCCGCGCCAATCTGCTCGGCGAGCAGGGCCGCGGCTACGCCCAGTTCCTGCGGATCCTGGACGAGGGCCGGATCGCGATCTCCGCACTGGCCACCGGGCTCGCCCAAGGCTGTGTGGACGAGTCGGTCCGCTACGCCAACACCCGTACGGCATTCGGCAAGCCCATCGGCGCCAACCAGGCCATCCAGTTCAAGATCGCGGACATGGAGATGCGGGCCCACACCTCACGAGTGGCCTGGCGGGACGCGGCCGCCCGGCTGCTGGCCGGCGAGCCGTTCAAGAAGGAGGCGGCGCTGGCCAAGCTGTACTCCTCCGAGAGCGCCGTCACCAACGCGCGTGAGGCCACCCAGGTCCACGGCGGCTACGGATTCATGAACGAGTACCCGGTGGCACGCATGTGGCGGGACGCGAAGATCCTGGAGATCGGCGAGGGCACCAGCGAGGTGCAGCGCATGCTGGTGGCCCGCGAACTGGGAGTGGGCGAGTGACCCCCGTACCCCGCGGCTGAACAGAGCCCCGCCCCGGTCGACCCCGCCCCTGAGGGGCGCGCGCCGATGATGCTTCGACCGGGGCGGTGCTCTGGCTGTCATTCGCGGTGCCGGTTGCGGCGGTAGAGACGGCCGTCCACCTGCCCGGCGAATCGCGGCGAGCGAGAAACAGGTCGAGGTGTCGTGCGGAGCCATGACACCATGTTCGGCATGATGACGAACCGAAAGGCCTATGCCGCGTAGACGGCCAGGACACATCCGGGCCGGCATCTCCCACCGCCACCGGACACCAGACGCAAACCCCGTCATCGACGGCCTGTCCTCGCGTGCTCTGTCAGAGATCCACCGTCTCGAGCGCACCCGGAATTATCTGCAGCCAGGCGACATCAGCGCAGCCGTGCGCTTGTGGAAGGACTACGTCCGTCGTCCCGAGCGTGAGCTGTGGCACGACTACGAGTGGGGCAACGTGTACTGGTGCTGCTGCGGCAATCCTCTTGAAGCGCGTGCTCTCCTCGACACGGTGATGCAGGCCATGCCGCCTCGCGCTGCCCGCGAACTCCGGCGGATCATCAGCAGGTTTGATGACGTATGGAACCAACCTTCACCGCCGTATGCCACGGACTGAGGGTTGAAGGCACGCTGAGGAGAACCGCCCTCCGCGGAGCCGCTCCCGCGACGGTCCCGCTCTCCGCAAGGGGAAGCTCCCCCGCTCGAAGCGGGCTCCGCAAGGCGCGCGGCGCCGCGCGGTGGCGGCGCCGCGGGCCCGGTACCGCTGCGGGTGCGGTCAGCGGGGCCAGGGCACCTGCGGTGAGCGGTAGTAGTTCACTCCCATCCGCTCCCAGCGGCTGCCCTGCCGGGCCAATCGCTCCCGGTAGCCCTCCCAGTCGTGGGTGGCGGCGGGCGACCAGCCCAGTTCCGCCAGCCCTGGCAGGCGCGGGAAGGCCAGGTATTCGAGCTGTGCGCTGGTCTCGATCGTCTCCGACCACAGCGGCGCCTCGACTCCCAGGACGGCCTCCTCGGGCACCCCTTCCAGGTAGCGGGCCGGGTCCCAGTCGTAGGAGCGCTGCACGGGCACGTATCCGGCCCAGGAGAGTCCCAGCGGGGTGTTCTTGTCGTATTTCATGTCCAGGTAGGCCCGGTCCGCCGGGGAGAGCACCAGCTTGGTGCCCTGCCGCGCGACCTCGGCGACCTGGCGGCGCTCCTCGGCTCCGGTCCGGTCGTAGCCCCAGTACTGGGCGACGGTGCCGGGGGCGGGCGCGGCGGTGATCTGGTGCCAGCCGACGGCCTGCTTGCCGTATGCGGCGACGAGGGGCTGCACGCGCCGCATGAAGGCGACGTAGTCCTCGTGGCTGGTGGAGTGCGCCTCGTCGCCGCCGATGTGGAGGTAGCGGCCAGGGGTGAGGGCCGCGAGTTCGCGGAGCACGTCGTCGACGAAGTCGTAGGTCCGCTCCAGGGACACGCACAGGGAGCTGAATCCGACCTCGGTGCCGGTGTAGCGGGGCGGTGCCTTGCCGTCGCAGTTGAGTTCGGCGTAGGAGGCCAGTGCCGCGTTGGTGTGTCCGGGCATGTCGATCTCGGGGACGACGGTCAGGTGCCGGGCCGCGGCGTAGCGCACGATCGCACGGTAGTCGGCCTTGGTGTAGAAGCCGCCTGGCCCGCCGCCGACCTCGGTGCCGCCGCCGTAGTCGGCCAGCCGGGGCCAGGAGTCGATGGCGAGGCGCCAGCCCTGGTCGTCGGAGAGGTGCAGATGCAGAGTGTTGATCTTGTAGAGGGCGAGCTGGTCGATGTACCGCTCGACCGCCGGGACGGGGAAGAAGTGGCGGGAGACGTCCAGCATGGCGCCCCGGTAGGCGTAGCGCGGGGTGTCGGTGATGACGCCCCCGGCGAGCTGCCAGGGGCCGGGCTGCTCGGTACGGGCTTCGACGGCGGCGGGGAGGAGCTGGCGGATGGTCTGCACCCCGTGGAAGAGCCCGGCGGCGTCGCGGGCGGTGAGTCGCGCGGCACGCGCGCCCACCTGGAGCCGGTAGCCCTCGCCGCCCAGTGCCCGGTCGCCGCCGAGCCGCAGGTGGATGCCGTCGCGCCCGGGGCGGGTGGTGACCGGCAGCCGGTAGCCGGTGGCGGGCCGCAGCAGTGCGGCGAGCTGCTCGGCCACCTCCTGCGCCTCCCGCGCCTCCCGCGCCTCCCGCGCCTCCCGCGCCTCCTGTGCCTCCTGTGCCTCCTGCCCGGACCCCGCCTCCCCCGCGGTGCCGCTGTCCGGCCCGTGGCCCGGCCGCGGTCGGCTCCCGCGGCGGTCAGGCGTCCGGTCGGCGGAGGCGTGCACGCGGATCACCGTCCGCGGGGTGAGCGTGTAGGGCCTGCCCCGCTCCTGCACCGAGGCGGGTGCGGGTATCACCCGGTCGAGTGGTGTGGGCCGGGCTCTGGAACGCGCGGAGGCCGCGTCGGCCGCGCCGGGGACGGCGGGCAGTGCGGTGGCGGCGAGCAGCGAGGCGCACAGGACCAGTAACGGTGTGAGTCGTCGTCCCATCAGCGATCCCTCCGGGATCCGCGGCGGGCCCGGGTGAACGGTCCTTCACCGGGGTGGCGCACTCTCAACGAAAGCCGTGTTCAGGACACTTCGTCATACTGACGGCCGCACATGAAGCCGGGAAGGGATCGGTACGTACCTTTTCTGGCCCGTTTTCGCCACGCCGTGCCCGCTATCGGGCAGATTTCTTGCGATCGAGGCGTGGAAACCGCAGTATCGACGGGTGCTCGACGCCCCGACACCGGTCCACGACGACCTCATCGACCACCTGGTCCGCACCACGCCACTGCAGCGCGGCGAGGCGGTCCGGGTGGTGCTGGACGTCCTGTCGTACTTCGACGAGACGGCCGCCGAGTTCGTCCGCCGTCGGCACCGCGAGCTCCAGGCCAAGGGCCTGGCGAACCCGGAGATCTTCGAACGTATCGAGGCCGAGCTGCCGCACCGGGCCGTCGCGCCGCCCGAGCTGTCCCTCAGACAGCTCCGCCGCATCGTGTACGGCTGAGCGCGGAGCAGCGCCGGCAGAAGCAGACCACCCTCAACGGCACGACAGAGAGGCAGGGCATCAGCAGCATGTGCGGAATTGTCGGGTATATCGGTAAGCGTGACACCGCCCCGCTCCTGCTGGAGGGCCTCCAGCGACTGGAGTACCGCGGCTACGACTCGGCGGGCATCGCCATCCAGACCGGTACGGGCGGCAAGGCGGGCGGGCTGAAGACCGCCAAGACCAAGGGCCGGGTCCGGGACCTGGAGGAGCGCGTCCCCAAGCGGTTCACCGGGAGCGCCGGGATCGCCCACACCCGCTGGGCCACCCACGGCGTGCCCAACGACGTCAACGCCCACCCGCATCTGGACCCGGCCGAGAAGGTCGCCGTCGTCCACAACGGCATCATCGACAACGCCGCCGAACTGCGCGCCAAGCTCACGGCGGAGGGCGTCACCTTCGTCTCCGACACCGACACCGAGGTGCTGGCCCACCTGATCGCCGCGGCGCAGGCCGAGCGGCTGGAGGCGCGCGTCCAGGAGGCGCTGCGCCACGTCGAGGGCACCTACGGCATCGCCGTGCTGCACGCCGACTTCCCGGACCGCATCGTGGTGGCGCGCAACGGCTCGCCCGTGGTGCTGGGCATCGGCGAGAACGAGATGTTCGTCGCCTCGGACGTCGCCGCGCTGGTCTCGCACACCCGCCAGGTGGTCACGCTGGACGACGGCGAGATGGCCACCATCAAGGCCGGTGACTACCGCACCTACACCACCGAGGGCTCCCGCACCTCCTCTTCCCCGGAGACGGTGGAGTACGCCGCCGAGTCCTACGACCTGGGCGGCCACGACACCTACATGCACAAGGAGATCGCCGAGCAGGCAGACGCGGTGGACCGGGTGCTGGCCGGGCGCATCGACGACCGGTTCGCCACCGTGCACCTCGGCGGCCTCAACCTCGACCCGCGCGAGGCCCGCGCCGTGCGCCGGGTGAAGATCCTCGGCTGTGGCACCTCGTATCACGCCGGTCTCATCGGCGCGCAGATGATCGAGGAGCTGGCCCGCATCCCCGCCGACGCGGAGCCCGCCAGCGAGTTCCGGTACCGCAACGCGGTGGTGGACCCCGACACGCTCTACATCGCCGTCTCGCAGTCCGGGGAGACCTACGACGCGCTCGCCGCCGTGCAGGAGCTCAAGCGCAAGGGCGCCCGGGTGCTCGGGGTCATCAACGTCGTCGGCTCGGCCATCGCACGGGAGGCCGATGGCGGGGTCTACGTGCACGCCGGGCCCGAGGTCTGCGTCGTGTCCACCAAGTGCTTCACCAACACGGTGGTCGCCTTCGGACTCCTCGCGCTGCACCTGGGCCGCATCCGCGACCTGTCGGTCAAGGACGGCAAGCGCATCATCGAGGGGCTGCGCCGGCTGCCCGACCAGATCGCCGAGATCCTCAAGCAGGAGCCGGAGATCGAGAAGCTGGCGAAGCTGTACGCCGACGCCCGCTCCATGCTCTTCATCGGGCGGGTGCGCGGCTACCCCGTGGCCCTGGAGGCGTCCCTCAAGCTGAAGGAGGTCTCCTACATCCACGCCGAGGCGTACCCGGCCTCCGAGCTCAAGCACGGACCGCTGGCGCTGATCGAGCCCGCGATGCCGACGGTCGCGATCGTGCCCGAGGACGATCTGCTGGAGAAGAACCGGGCGGCGCTGGAGGAGATCAAGGCACGCAGCGGTCGCATCCTGGCCGTGGCCCACCAGGAGCAGGAGAAGGCCGACCACACCATCCTGGTGCCGAAGAACGAGGACGAGCTGGACCCGATCCTGATGGGCATCCCGCTGCAGCTGCTGGCGTACCACACGGCGCTCGCCCTGGGACGGGACATCGACAAGCCCCGGAACCTGGCCAAGTCGGTCACCGTGGAGTAGGAGCGGTCCGTCCACGTCACCGGGTGCGGTCGCCCGGATGGGCGGGATCCCGCGCGGGCCACCATCCGCGCGGGATCCCGCCTCCCCTGTGCCGGCGTCGCCCATTACGCCGGCGGGTGGGCCACCGGACGGGACCGTCACCTCCCGCCCGGTGGCGCGCCCTCGGGTCTCGGCCACCCGTGTGCTGTCTGTATGCCCCTCACAAGCGCACAACCCACCTCTACGGGTGGGTAGATTTGTCGATGCCCTCCGGGCCGCGCCGACCGCGCGGCTCACCCGGGGACGAGCCCGGGTGCGGTCGAAGTCGACTCCCCCGCAAGGGAGTCGGCCGAGGCGTGCAGAAGCCGACGGTCCCGGCGAAACGGCACCTGAAAACGCGACGGCACGCGGCGGCACCCCGGGAACGCGGCGAAACGGCACCGGCGGCGCGAGGATGGGGAGCAGCCACGACTCCAGGGGTCCGGGTGCCGCGGCCCACGGCGGGCTGGGGCGCACAGCGTGCCTGCGCCGGGCGCACAGCGCGGGATGGTGTCAGGGGACGACGATGACCGGGCGCTGGGCCCGCCGCGCGAGGCGCCCCGCGACCGAGCCGAAGATCCGTCCCACGAGTCCGTGCGTCGAGCCGACCACGATGGCGTCGGCCGCGTACTCGCTGCCGACCTCCTCCAGTTCGTGGCAGATGTCACCGCCCCGCTCCACCAGGACCCAGGGCACCTCCGCCAGATGCTCGGCGCAGGCGAGTTCCAACCCGAGCACTTCGGTGCGGTGGTCGGGGACGTCGACGAAGACGGGTGGTTCGCACCCCGCCCACACCGTGGTGGGCAGCCGGTTGGCGACATGGACGATGATCAGACCGGAGCCGGAGCGGTAGGCCATGCCGATGGCGTACGCCAGAGCGCGCTCGCTGGAGACCGAGCCGTCGAAACCGACGACGACGCCGTGCTGGAACGCCGGATCGCAGGAGTGGCGCGTCTCGTCCGCCGCTTCGGGGATCGCCGTGGAGTCGGCGACCTGCCTGCGGTCTGCTGGTTCAGGGATCTCGTGTCCTGCCATGACTGTCTCGGCGAAGTGAGTCCTCTGTGCAGAGGGACGACGGACGGCTTGCGCTCTCTCGGATCTGCTCGGACGGATCTGCTGGGTGCTGCACGGCCTCTCACGAAGACCGGGAATCGTCTTCCCAAGTCCCTTACCCAAAGGGTACGACCGCACTCCCCGCTTGCCCAGGCAATGCGGAGCGGGTGCCGGGAGCGGTTGACCCCGGAGCATGCCTGAGCGCGGGCCGCAGCGCAATGCCGCGTTACGCCCCTTACGCGCCTCCTTGACCGACGCGTAACAGGCCCGCCGTCGGAAGTGGCGCGGAACCGCCCGGCCCACCGCCCCGGGTACCCCGCGTGTCGCACCGGTCACGCGCCGTGGGAGCGCCCCTGTCGCGCCGCGCACCCGGAACACCCGGCGCCAGGTGGTGCGCCGGAGGCATTCTGTCCCGATCATTGCGTTGGCGCGAGACCGTCCCTCACGGCGCACACCGGCACACACCGGCGCGCACAGAGCCACAAAATGTCACGCACCGTCGCATGTTGTACACGCTGAGCGCACCTCACGCGTCACATATACCTCATGCGCCTCTGGAGTCACGACGTCGCACCACGCGTGTGACCGAATCGCACGTCTGATCCCCCTCGAATTTCAGCCAACTTGGCACGGCATCAGAACCTGTGCCACCTCTCCTGCCCGACCCCCTGCCACCAGGGAGGAAAGGAGCGTCACGCGGGTGTGCACCCTACGTTGATGGGGCAGAGAGGGCATGCGTACTTCCCTGCAGCGCAGTTGAGTGAAACGCTTCGTGATCGAATGCTTCACGCCAAGTTGCCTTATCGACATAGCGCCGGATGCCGAACTTGCACCGCCCACCTCATCCGACGCAGTAGATTCGATCTTGGCTTTCACTGCGGGGGAGAGCGGGGGAGATGTGTATGGACCGAGAGGAACACAACGATTGAGGGGGGCTTAGTTCCAATGAGCCAGGACTCCACGAACGGCCCAGTCGAGACCCGCAAGCTGGCCGCGCGCCGCCGGCGCGAGATCGTGGCGGTGTTGCTCTTCAGCGGTGGTCCCATCTTCGAGAGTTCCATCCCGCTCTCCGTCTTCGGAATCGACCGCCAAGACGCCGGAGTACCGCGCTACAGGCTGCTCGTCTGCGCGGGCGAGGACGGACCACTGCGCACCACCGGCGGGCTCCAGTTGAGCGCGCCGTTCGGGCTGGAGGCGATCTCCCGCGCGGGCACCGTGGTCGTGCCCGCCTGGCGCTCCATCACCCAGCCGCCACCACCGGGGGCGCTGGAGGCGCTGCGCAGGGCACACGAGGAGGGGGCCCGCGTCATAGGCCTGTGCACCGGCGCCTTCGTCCTCGCAGCGGCCGGGCTGCTGGACGGGCGCCCGGCCACCACCCACTGGATGTACGCACCCACGCTGGCCAAGCGCTACCCGGCCGTCCACGTCGATCCGCGCGAACTGTTCGTGGACGACGGGGACATCCTCACCTCCGCCGGTACGGCCGCGGGCATAGACCTGTGCCTGCACGTCGTACGGAGCGACCACGGGGCCGAGGCGGCCGGTGCACTGGCCCGCAGGCTGGTCGTCCCGCCGCGCCGCGGCAACGGCCAGGAGACCGGCGGTCATCCTCGCCACCTGGACCGCTCCTTACCAGAGGAGATCGGCGCCGACCCGCTCGCCGAGGTCGTCGCCTGGGCGCTGGAGCACCTCCACGAGCAGTTCGACGTGGAGACGCTCGCCGCGCGCGCGTACATGAGTCGCCGCACCTTCGACCGGCGCTTCCGGTCTCTCACTGGGAGCGCTCCACTGCAGTGGCTGATCACCCAGCGCGTGCTCCAGGCGCAGCGCCTGCTGGAGACGTCGGACTACTCCGTGGACGAGGTGGCGGGCCGCTGCGGCTTCCGCTCACCCGTCGCGCTGCGCGGCCACTTCCGCCGCCAGCTCGGCGCCTCGCCCGCCGCCTACCGGGCGGCGTACCGCGCGCGCCGGCCGGACGGGGAGCAGGCGCACGAGGGTGCGGGGGCGCCGCCGGGAGCAGCGGGAAGCGCCGGGAACGGGGTTTTGGGCCCGGGCGGCCAGGGCGGCGAAGGTCCGCTGCGCCTGCCCCACCAGTCCCATCAGTCCCAGCACTCCGGGCCGGGGCAGGGGTACGGCCAGCCCGGCCCCGCCGGACCGGCAGGGCACTCGGGACACCCCGGGCACCCGGGACACTCGGGGCATCCAGCGCATCCGGGCGGCCACGAGTCGGGCGCGGCCGGCGGGCCGTCGGCGTACGGCACCAGGCAGGAGACCCGACAGGAAGTGAGGGAGTACCGAAGCACTCCGCACAACCGCTCGGAACAGGGCAAACCGGAATCGGACGCGTTCGCCCCGCGGGTTCCCGGCCAGCGCGGCCGTGGGACGAGCTGAGCGGGCCGGGTCACGTACTGTGAAGAGCATGAACGATCGCATGGTGTGGATCGACTGCGAGATGACCGGCCTCTCGCTGTCCGATGACGCGCTCATCGAGGTGGCCGCGCTGGTGACCGACTCGGAGCTGAACGTACTCGGCGACGGCGTGGACATCGTGATCCGCCCGCCCGCGCACGCCCTGGAGGCGATGCCGGAGGTGGTGCGCGAGATGCACACCGCCTCCGGCCTGCTGGAGGAGCTGGACGACGGCACGACGCTGGCCGACGCCGAGGCCCGGGTCCTGGGCTACGTGCGCGAGTGGGTGCCCGACGCCCGCCGGGCGCCGCTGTGCGGCAACTCCGTCAGCACCGACCGCGGCTTCCTCGCCCGCGACATGGCCGCGCTCGACAGCCACCTGCACTACCGCATCGTGGATGTCTCCTCGGTCAAGGAGCTGGCCCGCCGCTGGTACCCGCGTGCCTACTACAACAGCCCGGAGAAGAACGGCAACCACCGGGCGCTGGCCGACATCCGCGAGTCCATCGCGGAACTGCGCTACTACCGGGAGGCCGTCTTCGTGCCCCAGCCGGGGCCGGACTCGGAGACGGCGAAGAAGATCGCGGCCCGGCACGTGCTGCCCCCGGCGGACTGACCGGAGGGCTTTCCGGGCCCGGCAGCACCCCTGCCGGGCCCGGAGCCGGAAACCTGTGCGCGAGCACGGCGCCGGACCCTGTACACTCGTAGCGGCCGGTCAGGGAAGATCTTCTCTTCCGCACCGGACGTGGTGGTCGTAGCTCAGTTGGTAGAGCACCTGGTTGTGGTCCAGGATGTCGCGGGTTCAAGTCCCGTCGATCACCCTTCTCTCGGAGGCCCTGTGGCCGGCGGAAACGCGGGTCACAGGGCCTCTTGCTTGTGTGCACGACTCAGCGCGGCGGGGGTTGCTCTCTTGGTCTTGGTCATGGTCTTCGGCATCGCGCTGCTGGTCGCCGTACTGCTGTCCGGGCTGGCCGCGCGCTCGGTGCTCTCCACCTCGCTGCTGTTCCTGGCGGGCGGCGCGCTGGTCGGGGACGGGGCGCTCGGGCTCATCCACGTCGCACCGGAGAGCGACATCGTCCGCGTCACGGCCGATCTGGCGCTCTTCGCCGTGCTGTTCACCGACGGCATGCACGTCCGCTTCGCCGACCTGCGCGAGCGCTGGAAGAGCCCGGCCCGGGCGCTCGGTCTGGGCATGCCGCTGGCCTTCCTCGGTATCGCGCTGCTCACCCACTGGCTGGTCGGCTTCGACTGGACCACCTCCTTCCTCGTCGGCGCGGTGCTCTCCCCCACCGACCCGGTCTTCGCCTCCGCCATCGTCGGGCACCGCCGGGTGCCGTCCCGGCTCCGGCAGCTCCTCAACGTGGAAAGCGGCATAAACGACGGGCTGGCGCTGCCGTTCGTGCTGATCTTCCTGGCCGCCGCCGCACCCAGCGGACACAGCGAGCACGCCTCGGCCGGCAGCATCGCCCTGGAGCTGGTGCTCGGGCTGGCCTTCGGCATCGCGGCCCCGCTGCTCGTCAACGGGCTGCTGCGGTTCCGGCTGCTGGGTGCCGAACCGAAGCTGCAGCCGCTGGGGCCGCTGGCCATCGGCGTGATCCTGTACGCCGTGTGTGCGCTGACCCACGCCAACTCCTACCTGGCCGCCTTCAGCGCGGGCTCGGTGCTCGCGGCCGTCTCCCCCGAGGCCAAGCAGGCGTTCGAACCGCTGGGCGACTCGCTGGCCGAACTGGCCAAGTTCGCCGCGCTGCTGATCTTCGGAGCGCTGCTGACCGGGGAGCTGTTCGGGGACCTGTCCTTCGGCGGGTACGTGGTCGCCGTGCTGGCGATCGTCCTGATCCGCCCGGCCTCGCTGCTGCTGTCGCTGCTTGGTACGTCCTTCGACCAGCGGGAGAAGCTGACAGCGGCCTGGTTCGGCCCCAAGGGCTTCGCCTCGGTGGTCTACGGACTGCTGGTGCTCCAGGCCGGTATCCCGCACGGGGAGGAGGCGTTCACCCTCATCGCGGTCACCATCGCCTTCTCGATCGTCGCCCACAGCAGCTCGGACGTGCCCATCGCCCGGCTGTTCGACGTCGAGGAACTCGTGGGCATCCCGGACGACGACCGCGGCCCCCGGTGGCCCTTCGGCACCGGGGCGCGGAAGACCGGGAGGACGGCGGACGCCGGCCGCGGACCGGACGACACGGAATCCGGCGGGGAGCAGAACCGCGCGGAGTCCGCACAGCGGGACGCGGAGCCCGGCCGGGACGGCGCGGACTCCGGACAGGACGACGGCCGCGGCGCCGAGCGGACCGGCACACAGCGGTAGCGGGCCGCGTCCGGCTCGCGGCGGCAGTGCACCGGGACCGTCCACGACTCCGGACCCGGCCAGGACCCGCGGGACGGGCCGGAGCCGCCCGGCAGCCGGGAGGACGGGGCGCCGGGAGTGGCGCGAGCCGCCGGAGGCCGCGAAAAACACTGCGTTCCCGGCCTCCCTGCGGGGAGACGGGAACGCAGTGCTGACGGGCAGGCAGAGCTGGTCTCTGCCAGGGGAAGGTACTCGGGTCAGTCGTTCTGCATCGGGCCGAAGACGAAGATGACCGAGTCGCTGATGATCTTGTCGTCGTCGGAGATGGAGATCTTCTTGATCTCCTTGTTGACCGACTCGTGCACCCAGTTGTACTGGTGCCCCTTCGGCCAGGCGGCGGCCGAGCCGGCGCCGGCACCGGCCAGGCCCAGGACGGCGAAGCCGACGGCGACGGAACGCGCGAGCGTGCGCATACGCATGTGAACCTCCGAGGGTTGGGTTGGACGAGGCACCACCATGGCGGCCGAAGTGTCACTTTTTGGTACAACACGACAACGCGGGGCGGAATGAACCCGGACGGCGCACTCCCGTTCCATTCGAACTAATATTCGGAACGTGAGTGAGTGGCGTGAGCGTGCGGGCCCGTGGGCGCGGGCCCGGATGCCGGACGGACAGGAGTTGGACGTGGTCGTCACCGGCCGGTCCCGCACACCCGACGGCCACTGGTGGTACGAGTGCGAGGCGATCCTGCCGAGCCGCCACCAGCACCCCGACGGGCACGCCGAGCCCAAGAGCGCACCCACCGCGATCAGCGTCGCGGCCGAGGACATCGCCCCGATCCCCGGCGAGAGCTACGCCGCGGTGCCGACGGCCGGTGCGGTCGCGGGCCGCCAGTGGCTGGCCGTCCGCGTGCGCGGTACCGGCGACGCGGAGCCCTGGTGGTGCCTGCACCGCCGGGACTGCTGGCAGGCCCGCGACGGCTGGCTCACCCGGCGCGTCACCGCCCGGGAGGCGGTGGAGCTGCTGGCCCGCACCGCGGAGGCGCGCGTGTGCGACATCTGCCGCCCGGACCGCGTACTGGACCGGCTCGGCCGGTGACCGGCACCCGGCCGGGCCGGAGTGGACCGCGGGCGCGCCCCGCGCACCCGGGCGACTCCTCCCGTCCGGGGCCCCGGCCCCGGACGACCGCCCTCAGCCGAGGCGTACACCGTGGTCGGCGAGGTAGCGCACGGGGTCGACGTCCGAACCGTAGCCGCGCTGCTCGCGCACCTCGAAGTGCAGATGCGGGCCGGTGGAGTGGCCCGTGTTGCCCGAGCGGCCGAGCCAGGTCCCGGCGCGCACCGCGGCTCCTTCCCGGACGAAGACCTCCGAGAGATGCGCGAAGAGGAGGTACTTGCCGTCCTCCATCCGCACGGTCACCGCCTTCCCGTAGTCGCCGGCCCACCCGGCGGCCACGACCGTCCCCGGCCCGACGGACCGCACCGGGGTGCCCACCCGGACCGCCAGGTCGACCCCGGTGTGGTAGCCCGCCGCCCAGCCGCCCTTGACCCCGTACGCCTGCGAGATCCGCACCGGGAACTCGGTCACGGGCGAGACCCATCCGCTCTCCGCCGTCGACGGTGGGTCCGCGGGTGCGGACGGTCCGGCCGGGTCCGACTCCCCGCGCGGAGCACCTGTGTCTCCGGGCGCTCCGGGGTCGCCGGGGTCGCCCGACGGTCCGGGGGCCCCAGGAGGCCCGGTGTCCCCGGGAGTTCCGGAGGGCGCGTCCGAGGGCCCGGACGGCCGGGCGGCGCCGTCGCCGATGTCCGCGCCGGACCCGCGGCCGACGCCGGGGCTGCGATCAGCTCCGGAGCCGATGTCCGCGCCGGGGGCGCCCGGGAGGCCGGGAGGTGCGACGAGGCGGGGTGCGCCGGTCCGCCTGCCGTCGCTCTGCGGCTCCGCACCGCCCGGTGCCGGCGGGCCGGAGGCCTCAGGTGCGTGAGGTGCGGCGGGCGCGGCGGACGGAGCCGAGCTGCCGGACCGCTGGGGGGCGGGGCTGTGCGAGGACGTGGCGGTGAGGGCGAGGAAGGGTGCGGGCAGGGCGAGGAGGGTGACGGCTGCCAAGGTGCAGCCGACCAGGGGACGACTGCGGCGCCGAGGTGCCGCGGTCGTCCGGGTGTTGCCGGTCCCGGTGCGAGCCATGTCTGCGATGCAACGGCCCCCGCGGCACCGGCGCACCCGGAGCGCCGCCTATGGGGTGACGTGAGCTTCCGTCAGGAGGAGGCGCGGGTCACCAGTTCGGTGGGCAGCACGCGGTGCAGGCTGTCGGCTCCCTCCCCGGCCGGTCGCGCACCGGCGTCCGCACCGGAGGCGCCGGGTGTCCACTTGCCCAGCAGCTCCAGCAGCACCCGGGCCATCTCCCCGCCCATGGCTCCGATCGGCTGGCGGACGGTGGTCAGCGGCGGATCCGTGTGGCGGGCGACGACCGAGTCGTCGAACCCGACCATCGCGACGTCGTCCGGCACCGACCGGCCCGCGGCGCGCAGTGCGCGGCGCGCGCCCGCGGCCATCACGTCCGAGGCGCAGAAGACGGCGTCGAGCCCCGGGGTGCGTTCCAGGAGCTGCCGCATCGCCAGCTCCCCGCCCTCCTCGGTGAAATCGCCGCAGGCCAGCAGGGACTCGTCCAGCGGCTGGTCCGCCGCGCGCAGCGCCTCGCGGTAGCCGTCGGTGCGGCAGCGGGCCGCGTACACGTCGTCGGGCCCGGTGACCGTGGCGATGGTGCCGCGCCCCCGCGCCAGCAGGTGGCCGACGGCGGAGCGGGCACCGCCGGTGTTGTCGCAGTCGACGTACGGCACGGTTTCCGCGGCCCGCCGCCGGCCGCCCAGCACGGCGGGGATCTCGGACCGGGCCAGCAGATCGGGCAGCGTGTGGTCGGCGTGCACGGAGACCAGCAGCACCCCGTCGATGTGGTGGGAGGCGGCGTACTGCGCGAAGCGATCCCGCTCCTTCGGGCCGTGCAGCAGGGTGAGCAGCAGTTGCATGTCCGCGCGGGCGAGTTCGGCGCCGATGCCGCGCACGATCGCCGGGAAGTAGGGCTCGGTGAAGAACCGGGACTCCGATTCGGGCACCACCAGCGCGACGGTGTCCGCGCTGCCCGCCGCCAGGGCACGGGCCACCCGGTCGGGCACGTAGCCCAGTTCGGCGACGGCGTCCTCGACCGCGGCGCGGGTGCGGTCGCTGACCCGGGCGGAGCCGTTGACGACCCGGGAGACGGTGCCGCGGCCCACTCCGGCGCGGCGGGCGACCTCCTCCAGGGTCGGCCCGGACCGTGCGCTCCTGCGGGCCCGTCCGCCGCGTACTGCTGCCATGCTGCCCTCCCCTGCCGCGGGCCCCGGCCCCGCGGGACCCGGGCGAGGAGAACATTCAACTACAACCGCACCCGGCAGCAGGAGGGGTGCGGGCCGAAGGACGGCGGAAGGACGGGGCGCGACAGCGGTGTGGGGGGGGGTGGGTGCCGTCGCGCCCCGTCCGGTGGGGGGTGGCCGTGGGGGGTGGCCGTGGGGGAGTCCGGGTCAGCCGGCGAACGCCTTGCTGAAGTCGTCGGGGCTCTGCTCGATGCTGGAACAGGTCGGGTCGGCCTGGTCCTTGGGACCGCCGGGGCACGGCTTGTCCCGGGTGCCGGACCACATGGAGAGCCGGCCCATCCCGTGTTCGTCGGCGAACGCGCGGACCTGCGCGGCGTCCTCGGGCGTGAAGACCTCCACATTGACGTCGTTGACGCCGATCATCGGGGTGACGGCCAGCGCCTTCCAGGCCGCCTCGTCGTCCAGCCCGAGCGCGGCGGCGACCTGCTCGTGGGCCGCGGTGGCCGCCTGGGTGGCGTATTCGCCCATGTCGCCGTCGTAGGAGGAGCCGTAGTCCATCGCCATGATGTTGACCGCCGACACCCGCACGCCGTTGGCCTCGGCGTTCTCCAGCAGCTTCACGCCGGGTGCGGTGAGCCCCTCGGGCATCACCGGCAGGGTGTAGGAGACGTCCAGGTCCTGGTGGCTCTTCTGGAGCGCGGCGACCGCCTTGGCGCGCCGCTCGTTGGCCCGGGTGTCGGGCAGGGCCGCGCCCTCGATGTCCAGGTCGATCTTCGTGAGGTCGAAGGTGTCGACGACCTTGCCGTACGCCGCGGCGAGCTCGTCCGCCGAGTCGCAGGCCGTACCGAGCTCGGTCCCGGTGGCGCCGCCGAACGAGACGCGCACGTCGCCGCCCTCGGCCCGCAGGTCGGGGATCTGCCGGGCGACGGGGTCGTCCTCGAGCTCCTGGCCGCCGCCCCACTTCGGGACGCAGCCGCCGCCGCTGGTGACGAAGGCGAGGTTGTACTCCTGCACGCCGGTCCGCTCGGCGCTCTTCACAAGGTCGTAGGAGGGCTGCAACGAGGTGTCGACGTACGGCGCGAAGGGCGTGCCGGACGCGTCGGCCGCCGCTTCCTCGCCCGCCGTCGCGTTGCCCGCGAGCAGGAAGCCGCCGCCCGCCACGAGCGCCACGGCGGCGGCGCCCATGGCCGTCCTGGCGGCCCGGCTGGTGCGGCGGCGGTGGCCTGCGGTGTTCGTCATCGTGTTGCTGCCTCGTTCCGTGGGGGATCCGCTGGATGGAGCGAGCAGCACGTTACTGACGTCGAGTCGGGCAAATGCCGCCTTGCGGACATCTGCCGGAGTCCTTAGGGCGCTCTTAAGGCGGCGGAAAGGGCCACGTTAAGGGGCACGCCGCGGTGGCGGGAGACGCGCGGCACGGGCCCCGGCCCCGCCGGTTGCTCCGTTCGCCGCACGGTTCCACCACTCCGTGGAGTGACGGTGGGCGCTGGTCGGAAAGTCACAACGACCTGGCCCGGGTCGCTGTGCCTGGATAGTGCGCAAGTTGTCTGTCTCCTGGAGGAAGAACACCATGCTTCGTCACGTGACCACCGCCGCCTGCGCCGCCGCCCTCGTCCTGGGCGGGGCCTCCGCAGCGGCCGCCGACGCCGGCGCCCAGGGCGGCGCCGCCAACTCGCCGGGTGTGCTCAGCGGCAACGTCGTCCAGGTTCCGGTCCACATCCCCGTCCAGGTGTGTGGCAACTCCGTCAACGTCATCGGGCTGCTGAACCCGGCCCTGGGCAACAAGTGCATCGCTAAGTAAGCGACGGCGGACGCACAGCGCCGCCGGGTCCGGACCCACGCGTCCCGGGCCCGGCGGCGTTCGCCGTCTGCGGCCCTCCGGGCGACCGGGTCAGACCAGGCCCAGGCCGGGGTCACCGGTGTAGGCGCGGGCGACGGCGAGGGAGTCCTCGTAGATGCGGAACGAGGTGATCAGTCCGTCCGCGGTCGTGAACCGGACGACGAGCTCGTCCTCCAGCACCTCTTGCGAGGGGTGGAAACGGAAGGTGAAGCGGCCGTTGACGAAGACCGCGCCGGCGGCGGCGTGGCTGTGCAGCACGTCGAACGCCAGCGGCTCGACGGCCTCGAACAGCGGGGCGTAGTACCCGTACCGCAGCGTCTCCCGCCCGCGGTGCGTCCCCACCCAGGGCACGATCTGCGCATCACCAGGAATGATCCAGACGGCCTCCTGGGCCACCAGACCCAGCAGCCGGTCCACGTCACGGTCGGCGAAGGCGGCCAGGTAGGCGTTGACAGCGGGGTCCTCGGTGGGCCCTTCGGCGAGTGCGTCACTGCTCATGGAGTCCAGCTCTCCTTCCGGCGGATGCGGTGCACCCCCACCCTCCCCCGGTCCTCGCCCTCCGCCCCGGCGGCGCACAGGAGCCGGGGTCTCCACCACCCGCGCACCGCAACCTGGCGCACGTCGCGCCTTGCCTCGCGCACGCGCGGTTCGGCCTCCGCGCACGCGCCTCCACGCACACGTCCTCGCGCTCGGCGCACACCGGGGGTCGGCACACACCGGCGTCGGCACCCACCGGGGTCGGCGCACGCGGGCGGCGGCTCCCGCGCACGCCCCGGCTCAGCGGCGGGCCGGGCGCCGGAGCCGACGGCGCACCCGGCGGCTCGTGCGAGAGCGCTGCCCGGCGCCGTTGCGCAACGCGAGCCACATCCGCACCTCGGTGCCGCCGAGCACCGAGCGACCCACCCGTACGTCGCCGCCGGTGGACTCTGCGACGCGGCGCACGATGTCCAGTCCGAGCCCCGTCGAGCCCGGGCCGCCGTCGCCGTGGCCGCGGCGCAGCGCCGCCTCCGGGTCGGGGATGCCGGGACCGGCGTCCGAGACCAGCACGATGACGGCGTCGCTGCCGGGGCCGCCGCTGTGCAGGTCGACGGAGAAGGCGGTCCCCTCGGCGGTGTGCCGGAAGACGTTGCCCAGCAGCGCGTCCACCGCCGCGGCGAGTTCAGCGCGGGCCACCGGCACCCGTACCGGGCGCTCGGCCCCCGCGACGCGCGCCTCCCGCCCCTCGTCCTCGGCCAGCGCCGACCAGAAGGCCATCCGTTCGCGGATCACCTCGGCCGCGTCCGAGGCGACCGCGTGCGGCGTGCCCGGCGACTGGGCGCGCTGTTCGCGGGCCGCCCCGATGATCCGGTCGACCTCCGCCTCCAACTGCGCGACGGCGGCCCGCGTCTGGTCGGCGGTGTCGCCCTCGCCGAGCGAGGCGGCGTTGAGCCGCAGCACGGTCAGCGGGGTGCGCAACCGGTGGGAGAGGTCGGCAGCCAACTCGCGCTCGTTGGCCAGCAGCTGGACGACCTGGTCGGCCATGGAGTTGAAGGCCGCCGCGGCCGACCGCAGTTCGGTCGGCCCCTCCTCGGGCACCCGCACGTCCAGGGCGCCTTCGCCCAGGTCGTGCGCGGCTCCGGCGAGCCGCTCGGCGGGCCGTACCATCCGGGTGCCGAGCCGGTCGGCGACCGCGACCGAACCGAGCACCAGTGCGACGCCGACCCCGGCGAGCATCATCCAGGAGGTGGCCACGCCCCGGGTGACCTCGTCGTCGGGGACGAACACCTCGACGACCGCGACCTCCCCGCCCGCCACGGCGATGGGCCGCAGCAGCGCGTACCCGCCCTCGACCTCGACGGTGGAGGCGCGGCCGAGCCGCCGCGCGGCGGTCAGCCGGTCCTGTGGCGCACGGCTGCGTCCGACGCGCAGCGCCTCCCCGCCGCCTCCGGAGGTGCCGCCCGCGGCATCGGACCCGGCGGTCCCGGCCGGTACGTGCACCGCGATCCGGCCCTCGGCCCCCGCCTGGGTGATGGCGACGGCGCGCTGGAGCGCGCGGCGGTCGCGGGTGAGGGCCAGCACCGGACCGACCGCCGACGCCTGCCGCTCGGCTCCCGCGAAGGCGCGGTCGCGGGCGGTCTCCTCGACCACCAGCGCCAGCGGCACCGCGAAGGCCACCACCACCATCACCGTCACGGCGAGGCAGACCTTCACCAACGCCCATCTCACGCGGGCCCGCCGCTCACCCGGGTCCGTCCCCGCCCTGCGGCGGTTCCAGCTTGACGCCGACACCGCGCAGCGTGTGCAGATAGCGCGGCCGGGCCGCCGTCTCCCCCAACTTCCGCCGCAGCCAGGAGAGGTGCACGTCGATCGTCTGGTCGTCCCCGTAGGACTGCTGCCACACCTCGGCCAGCAACTCCTTGCGCGGGACGACGACTCCGGGCCGCCCCGCCAGGAACGCGAGCAGGTCGAACTCCCGGCGGGTGAGGGCGAGTACCGCGCCGTCCAACTGGGCCATCCTGCGCAGCGGATCGACCACGAGCCCGCCCACCCGCAGCACACCGTCCCCGGCGCTCTCCCCGCTGCCGCCGAACTCCCCCGCGCGGGTGCGGCGCAGCACGGCCGCCATCCGGGCCGAGAGATGGGCCACCGAGAACGGCTTGACCAAGTAGTCGTCCGCGCCCGCGTGCAGCAGCCGGACGATCTCGGCCTCGTCGTCCCGCGCGGTGGCGATGATGACGGGCACATCCGTGATGCCGCGCAGCATCTTCAGGGCCTCCGCGCCGTCCAGATCCGGCAGTCCGAGATCGAGGACGACCACGTCGAAACCGACCTGCGCCACCTCGCGCAGGGCCTCCAGCGCCGTCCCCACGCTGCGGACCGCGTGCGCGGCCTCGGTGAGGTGCCGGATGAGGGCGGAGCGCACGAACTGGTCGTCCTCGACCACGAGCACACTTGCCATGGGCGGAACCGTACGACATTCCGACTGGCTCTACCCTGACGGGGATGCAGCGCCTGAGTCGACGTACCGGATCGCGCTGGCTACCCGTCGGTGCCTGGCTCCTGACCACCGGCGCCGCCACCGCGCTCTCCTGGTTCGGTGTCCACGCGGTGCTGGGCGACACCGCCTACGACAGTCCCGGGGCACTACCCGTCTCCGACGGGCCCACCGGCCGCGCCTCGCCCCGGGCCTCCTCCACCCACCGGCCCGAGCCGCGCCCCTCGTCCGCTTCGCCCACCCCCTCCGAAACCCCCGCCCCGAAGAAGCCGAGCACCCACGCGCCCTCCGCCTCCGCCTCCCACCCGGACGACGGCCCGCGCAGCCCGAGCAGGCGCCCCGCCGGCCAGGTCAGAGGCGTGACCGTACGCGGCGGCAGAGCTGTCTTCGACCTCAGCGGCGGCACCGGGACGCTGGTGTCCGCGACACCGGATCCCGGCTGGCAGATGAAGGTCTGGCACGCGCCGGGCTACATCCGGGTGACGTTCACCGACGGCGCCTCGTCCTCCTCGGTCTTCTGCCGCTGGGACGAGGCGGCGCCCCGCGTGGAGACTTTCGCGGGCTGACCGTCCGCGGCAACGGCGAGCCCGGGCCGCCGTTGGACCGGGAATACCGGAATTTGGCATTTCACTTTTCGGGTGAGGTGGACGTTTCAGCTTTCGAGGGTCCGGGTTTCGGGTTTCCGGTTTCGGGTACCGGGTTCGGGTTTTCCCTTCGACCGGGGCTCGGATTTGCCCGCGGATCACCCCACGGGTTCGGATCGCCGGTTCGGCCGCAGGTTCCGGCTTCGCTCCTCCCACCTCCGCGCACCTCGTGCGCCCCTTTTCGCGCCCTCGCTCCGGGCGGCAACGGGAGGCCGCGGGATTCGGGTACCGGCGTACCGGCGTACCGGCGCACCCGCTACCCGAAGGTGCCCTCCGGCGGTGGCGGGGACGCCGTTGCCGTCGCGTCGGTCACCACCGCGGCACCGGCGGTGAAGGCGTCCAGGGAGCGCCCGGCCTCCACCCGGCCGGGGTGCGGATCGCCCGCCGTGCGCCGGGTCAGTTCGGCGACGGGCAACTCGTCCGCGGCGGCCAGCAGCACCCCGTTGCCGAACCTGCGGCCACGCAGCACCGCGGGATCGGCGAGCAGGCAGCGCTGCGGGAAGACGGCAGCCGCCGTGGCGATCTGGGCCCGCAGGTGGCGCAGCGGTGCACCATCCACGATGTTCGCCGCGTACCACCCGGCGGGGCGCAGCACCCTCCGCACCTCGTGCAGGAATTCCACGCTGGTGAGGTGCGCGGGGGTGCGGGCGCCGCCGAAGACGTCGGCGATGACGAGATCCGCCCACGCCTCGGGCAGCTTCCGCAGGGCGGCGCGCGCGTCGCCGCTCCGCACCCGGATACGCCGGCCCGGCTCCAGCGGAAGGTGCTCGCGCACCAGCCGGGTCAGCGCCTCGTCCACCTCCACAGCCTGCTGGATGGAGCGCGGCCGGGTGGCGGCGGTGTACCGCGCCAGCGTGAGCGCCCCGCCTCCCAGGTGCAGCACCTGGACCGGGCGGCCGGGCGGCGCGAGGAGGTCCACCACGTGCCCGAGCCTCCTCTGGTACTCGAAGCCGAGGTGGGTGGGGTCGGCGAGGTCGACGTACGACTGCGGGGCCCCGTCCAGCAGCAGGGACCAGGCGTGCGGCCGGTCGGGGTCGGGCACCAGCGCCGCCGCCCCGCCGTCCACCTGCGCGCGGACGACGTCGCCGCCCCGCTCCCTGCCCCGCGGTTCGGAGCGCTGTCCGGAGCGCTGTCCGGCATGCCCCTTGTCGCCCGCCCTGCCGCGCTCGTCGGCGCGCCGCCGTGCCGTACCCCGTGCCATGCAGCCATTGTCCGACACTCTTCCCAGGTAACCCACACGAGCGTTTTCCCGATGGTGTCGCGCGCCTGTCCGGGATCGTTCCCCCTCGTCCCGTAGGGTGCGGCGGCCCAACTCCCGCCGGATGACGACAATACGAAAAGTGCGGAATTCTTGCTTTCACCTTTGACCGTCCTTGATTCTCTCTTTTGTCGCTCCGAAATCGAGCGATCGGCTCTGTCAGCCGTGCGACTGAGAAAAGAGGAAAGGAATGAAAGTTCGGAATTCCCTGGCTTCGCTGGGCATGAGCGCGGTACTCGCGCTCGGAATCGGCGGCGCGGTGGCACCCGCCGCGGCGGCCGCGGCACCCGCCGCCATCGCGCCCGGCGCCCCCGCGGCCGGTGCTCCGGCACCCGGGGTGGCGGCGAACGCCGACTACACGAGCAAGGACCTCAAGACCGGCGGGACCCGGACCGGCAAGGCGTCGCCGGCCGGCCGATTCGGCCAGGCCCTGCCTCCGGCGCGGGCCTCCCTGCGCTGCTGGAGCCCCTACCTCTCCGGGCGGGTCTTCGCGATCTCCTGCTCCGGGTCGGCGTACCGGGTCTTCGTCGACTGCTCGAACCGGGTCCGCTACGTCACGCCCGTCCTGTCGGGCAGCAAGCGCGTGACGCTGGTCTGCCCGGCCGGCACCCGGGCACTGCGCGGCGGCGCCTACGGGCGCTGATCCCGCGGAGCACAGTGGGCTGCCGAGCGTTCCGGGGCGGGGCGCTGGGCAGCCCTTCGGCGCGCCGCTACCCGCGCCCGGCGGCGGCGATGGTGCGGGCCGCCTCGCCGAGAGCGGCGCGGAGTTCGGCGGGCTCGGTGGCGTGCGCGTAGGCGCCCTCCGGGGGCACCAGCCAGCCGGTTCCGGCCACCGGAGGCTCGCCCGACGCGCCGCGCGCCCCGGGTCCGTACCCCTCGGCTGTCGGCACGGCGGTCCGGGTGCAGGCGCTGCCCGGCAGGTCCCAGCAGTCCGCGGTGCCGGGCGGGACGAGGAAGCCGAGGGTGTCCCCGGCGCGGTCGTGCAGCACCGGACCGACACCGTCGCGGAGCCTGAGGATGTCCACGGCCTCGAGCCCGTGCCGGGCGGGCACGGTCACCAGGTCGCAGGGGCCGGGAACGCACCGGGCCGCCCGCGCGTCACTGCCTACGCCAGTGTCCAACAACTCAGACGCCTCCTCGCGGTCGTTGTGCCACGTTCAACGGCTGTCTTTGTCAACGGCTACGGCAGCGAACCAGCGCATTGGATGGCACTTCATGGCAGAAGCAGGGTGAGATATCCCGTTTGTAGCCAAACACTGGGTGCCCGCACCGTCACAGCCGGTACGTTTCAGCCATGGCGTCGCCACCCTCAACGTCACCAGCACCGCAGCATCGCCCCAACACCGCTTTCCGGGCGCTGAGGGGGCATCTCTCCCCGGGGGAGTTCGCGGCGGCCGTGCGCCGCGCGGCCCGCGAGATCGGCGAGCAGGTCTCCTGCGACGCGCGCTACATCGGCCGCGTGGAGTCCGGGGAGATCAGATGCCCCAACTACGCCTACGAGCGGGTGTTCCTGCACATGTTTCCGGGCTGTTCGCTGACGGACATGGGCTTCGCACCCCGCGAGGCGGTGCGCGGTCGTGCAGCGCGCACTCGCAGGGCGCACATGAATGAGCGTGCGCCTCTGCAACCCACCACGCGCCGCAACGATTCCACCCACTCGCCACACCCCCCATTCACCATCCGTTCCGACAGCCCTGGTTTCACCGCATTCCTCAACTGTCCCGAGTACGACGAGGAGAGCGACGTGCTACGTCGCGCTTTCATGACCGGCGGTCCCGCCGCCCTTGCCACCACCTCCCTGGGCGGTACCGCGCCCAGCGCCCGGGCGGCCCACCCCGCACCCCCGGCGGCCCCCGCGCACGCGCACGTGGGGGACGCCGAGGCCGGTGCCGTCGAGGACGCCGTGCGCCGGATCCGGCTGCTCGACGACCGGCACGGCGGCACCCGGCTCTACCGCCGGGCCATCGGCTCGCTGCAGGCCGCGTACGGCATGCTGGACGCGGGCACCCACCGCCAGTCCATCACCGACAGGCTGCACGCCGGGGCGGGCGAACTGGCCATCTCCGTGGGCTGGCTGGCCCACGACTCCGGCCGCTACAGCGACGCCCGCTCGCACTACGGGGAGGCCCTGGCCACCGCGCGGGTCGCCCAGGACCCGGCGCTGGAGGCGCACGCGTTCTGCAACACCGCCTTCCTCGCCCGGGACGCGGGCCGCCCACGGGAGGCCGTACGCGCCGCGCAGGCGGGCCGGCAGGCCGCCGAGAGCCTCGGCTCGCACCATCTGCTGTCACTGCTCGCGCTGCGCGAGGCCGGGGGCTGGTCCGGCCTGGGCGACCGGGCGGGCTGCCAACAGGCGCTGGCCCGGGCCCGCCGCCTGTTCGCCAAGGGCACCTGTGAGAGCGACCCCGAGTGGATGACCTTCTTCGGAGAGGCGGAGTTGGAGGGACTGGAGGCGCAGTGCTGGTCGGCGCTGGGCATGTGGGACCGCGCCGCGGAGCACGCCGCCCGGGCGGTACAGCTCCAGGACCCGCACTTCACCCGCAACCGCGCACTGTTCACCGCCGAACTCGCGGGCGATCTGGCCGCGCTGGGCCAGGCGGAGGAGGCGGCGGCCGCCGGATCGCAGGTACTGGACTTCCTCGGTCGCGTCCAGTCCACCCGGATCAGCGCCATGCTGGAGGCGGCGGCCGAACGGCTCACCGCCTTCCGCGGGGAGCCCGCGGTGGCCGCCTTCCTCGACCGCCGGGCGGCGACGGCCTGACGGCCCGGCTCCGGGCGGTGCGCGGCGCCGCCGGTGGCCGGCACCGCGCAGAGCCGCATGCAGCCGCCACCGCGCACCGTCCGCGGAACGCCACCACTCCCCCGCCCTCGCCCGCTCTCGCCGGGCCCCGGGCCCGGCGCGCTCCGCGCGGGCCCGGGAGCCGAGGGGACAGCGGGCGCAGCGGGTCGGTCAGTCCAGGTGGCCGGTGTCGTTCCAGCGCTCGACGGCGGGATCGCCGTAGGCCCAGCCGAGGATCGAGAGCGAGGCGGGGTCCAGCTTGAGGCGGGCCGCGAACGACGGGTCGTAGCCCAGCCAGCGGGCCCCCAGCACGCGCAGGATGTGGCCGTGCGCGAAGACCAGCACGTCGCGGTCGGCCGAGCGCGCCCAGCGCACCACCTCGTCAGCGCGCGCTACGACCTCGGCCAGCGTCTCGCCGCCGGTCACGCCGTCCCGCCAGATGAACCAGTCATCCCCGGCGCGCTCCCGGATCTGCGGCGGGGTGAGGCCCTCGTAGTCGCCGTAGTCCCACTCCATCAGCGCGTCCCACGGCTGCGCCTGGGGGAAGCCCGCCAGCTCGCAGGTCTCGCTGGCGCGCACCAGCGGGCTGGTGCGCACCTCGGCATCGGGCAGCCCGTTCCAGGGCACCCGGTGCAGCCGCTCGCCCAGCAGCTTCGCCATCCGGCGCCCCTCGTCCAGCAGCGGGACGTCCGTGCGGCCGGTGTGCTGCCCGGACACCGACCATGCGGTCTGACCGTGCCGGACGAGGAGGATGCGCGCTGCCATGGAGACCTCTCGGACGTGCTTCTCGGTGCTCCGGTCTGTCCGGAAACCACCCCTCCATCTTCACTCAGTCCCCGCGGAAACGACCGGGCGGGGGCGCGTTGTCAGCGCAGGATGCGAGACTTCGCCGGGTACCGCACCCTCCCCCGAGGTCACGCCGATGACTCGCTCCTCGCCACCGAAGCAGACCCCGCCGCAGGGCGCCGAACCGACGGGCCGGCAGGCCACGCCGCAGCGGCTCGCCGAGCTGCGCGGCGGGCCCGACGTGCCGCAGCGCCCGCTGGACGCGCGGGCACTGTCCGCGCTCGCCGCCAACCCCGGCTGCCGGCGCCGTGCGCTGCTGGACGGCGCGGGTGTGGACAAGAGCGCGGTGGCCCAGGCCCTCGGCGCGCCCGCGCCGTTCGGGCAGTCGCAGTTCGCACTGGTCCGCGGCAACGCGTTCGAGGCGCGGGTGAAGGCGGACGGCGGCCAGGTGCTGCTCGAACTGCTGTGCAGTCACCTCGGTGCGGAGCGACCGGATCCGGCCGAGATCACCGTGCCGGAACTGGGCGCCGACGGTCCGGCCTCCCGCGCCTTCCGCACCCGCGAGGCGCTCGCCGCGGCGGAGGACGGGAGCTGGGCGCTGCTGGACCACCCGCTGCTCTCGCTCCAGGTGGCGGGCTCCACCGCCTATCTGGAACCGGACGCGCTGGCCGTCCACCCGGACGGCACGGTGTCGATCATCGAGATCAAGTCCTTCCCGATCCTGGACGGAGCGGCCGATCCGGTGAAGGCGGGCGCCGCGGCCCGGCAGGCGGCGGTCTACGCGCTTGCGCTGGAGGACCTGCGCCCGGTGCGTGAGCAGGCGCTGCTGGTGTGCCCGAAGGACTTCTCCAACCTGCCCACCGGCGGCCTGCTGCCGCTGCGCAAGCAGATCGCCGCCACCCGGCGCCAGCTGAGGCGGCTGACCGGGCTGGAGGAGATCGCCGCCGAACTGCCCGCGGGTGCCCACTTCGCCCCGGCCCAGGAGCCCGGCGCACTGGCGGCGGCCGTCGAGGCGGTGCCCGCCGCGTACGCACCCGAGTGCCTGTCCACCTGCGAGCTGGCGTTCCACTGCCGGGAGCGGGCCCGCCGGGGCGGCGAGGTGGTCGCGCTGGGCCGCTCGGTACGGGGCGAGCTGGGCGGCCTGGGGACGGTGACGGAGGTGCTCGCGGCGGCCTCCGGTGACCCGGCGGACCCCGCGCCGGATCCGGCGGCGGCGCTGCTGCGCAGGGCGGCGGCGCTGCGGGCCGAGGCGCTGTCGGCCGCGCAGTCGGCGGGCGCGTCCGAGGCGTGCGGCGGCGGTGTAGCGGCTGCCGACCCCGGCGGGCGGGTACCCGCGCCCGCCGCGCCGCGGACGGAGGCGCGCTGATGTCGCTGCTGAGCGCGCTGGCGCGGATGGAGGCCGCCGCGAGCGGCCGCGCGCGGCCGGTGGCGACCGTACGCCACCGGCATCTGGCCGAACGCCCCCTCGTTCTCGTCCCGTTGACGACCGCAGGTGAGAACGGCGCGCCGCTGGGGGTGATGCTGGGCACCGAGCGGGCGGCGCCCGAGGTGTTCACCGTGGCGCAGCCGCGCGACCGCGATCTGCGGTTCGCCTTCCTGGGGCGGCTGGCGGAGGCGATGCTGCCGCATCTGGAGTCCTGCCAGGACGAGGTGGAGCTGGTCGAGCGCAAGGAAGCCGACCCGGAGACCGGAAAGCGGGTCACCGTCGAGGCGGAGCTGTGCGCCGACGCGCCGCAGCTGCTGGTGCCCACCGGCCCCGGCGTGGATTTCGTGCGGCTGCTGGGGCGCTCGATGCGGTTCCGGCGCACCGCCGAGGAGGATCCGGAGACCGAGCATCCGGCGCCGCCCCGGGTGCCGCTGCTGGGGCGCTGGCTGACGCACTACGGCGAGCGCGCCCGGGTGCCGGGTTCCTCGCTGCTGCTGCCGATGACGGGGCTGCTGTCCCGGCACTGGGCCACCGGGCAGAGCCAGTTGGAGGACCAGCACCTGGGCGCGCTGCTGGCCTGGCTGGCGCCGCCGGACGGGCTCGGCGCAGCCGAGGCGGCGCTCCGGGCCGAGCTGGGCCGGGACGGGCGCGGGCAGCTCCTGGTGCCGCCCGCCGGGCCGGCGACCGACCCGGCGTTCGACAACGAGCTGCTGGCCCCGGCGCTCGCGCGGCACGACCGCGGGGTGCCCGGCGCCGCCCAGGAGGTGCACGACCTGGTCGCGGGGCAGCTCAGCCCCACCTGGGAGACCATGTGGCAGGGCGTCGACCTGCTGCGGACGCTGCCCGACGCCGCGCATCTGCCCGACAGGTGGCGCCGCGACCGGCAGTCCTACACCCACCACCGGGACCGGCTGCGGGCCGGCGAGCCGCCGCAGCCGCGCCGGGACGACGCGGTGACGGCCGCCCGCAAGCTCGCCATGCGCGAGCAGCGGCAGGCGGAGCTGGACGCGCAGGAGGCGCTGGACGACCCGCTGGTGATGGCCGTGCGGCGACTGGCGGGCGAGGCCTTCCAGGCCGAGGTGCTGGAGGTCGAGATGGCGTACTCGGACGGCAGGCGCCCCTCGCCCCGCCCGCTGGTCACGGTGCACACCCCGGACGCGCCGCTGCTGTCCGACGGGGACAAGCTGCACCGCCGGCTGCCCGCCGGCACTCAGCAGCGGGCCGAGCTGGCGGAGCTGGCGGGGCCCGGGGAGTTCGTACTGCGGCTGGTCAGCGGGATGGGCCGGGGCAAGGAGCCGGCGCCGGGCACGGTGCCGGAGAAGGGCGATCTGATGTGCTGGACGGTCTTCGAGCACGCGCCGCGGGGCGGGCCCGGGCTGCCGGAGCCGGAGGAGACGCCCTGGACGCACGGGGGTCCGCCGGGTGACCGGGTCGCGGAGCGGCCCGACCCGGTGACCGCGGAGGACGTGCTGTGACGGCGCTGGTGGAGCAGCCGGGCCGTCCGCGGCAGGCGGCGGACGCGGTCGCGGAGGGCGCGGCCGACCCGGGCCGGGCCGCCGCCGCGGCCACCGAGGCGATCCTGGCCGACACGCTGGGGGGCGCGCACCGGGGGGTGGTGGTGAACTCGCCGCCCGGCGCGGGCAAGTCCACCCTCGTGGTGCGGGCGGCGCGCGAGCTGGCCGCGGCCGGGCATCCGCTGATGGTCGTCGCGCAGACCAACGCGCAGGTGGACGACCTGGTGGACCGGCTGGCGACGGCCGACCCGGAGCTGCCGGTGGGACGGCTGCACAGCAGTGAGCCCAAGCCCTACGACCCGATGCTGGACCGGCACCCCTCGGTGCGGCCCTCCGCAAAGCCCGCGGATCTGGCCGGGCTGGAGGTGGTCGTCTCCACCGCGGCGAAGTGGGCGTGGGTGGCGCCTGAGGAGCCGTGGCGGTACGCGATCGTCGACGAGGCGTACCAGATGCGTTCGGACGCGCTGCTGGCCGTGGCCGGGCTGTTCGAGCGGGCGCTGTTCGTGGGCGATCCGGGGCAGCTCGATCCGTTCAGCCAGGTCGGGGTCGAGCAGTGGGCGGGCCAGGCGCACGACCCTTCCGCCGGTGCGGTCGGCACGCTGCTGGCGCACAACCCCGGGCTGCCGCAGCACCGGCTGCCGGTCTCCTGGCGGCTGCCCGCCTCGGCCGCCGAGCTGGTGTCGGACGCGTTCTACCCGTACACGCCGTTCCGCAGCGGGACCGGACCCGGCGAGCGGCGGCTCGCCTTCACCGAGCCGGCCGACGGCTCGCCGCTGGACGCGGTGCTGGACGAGGCCGCCGGGGCCGGTTGGGGCCTGCTGGAGCTGCCTGCGGCCCGTACGCCCCGGACGGATCCGGAGGCCGTCGCGGCGGTCGCGCGGCTGGTGCACCGGATGCTGGAGCGGGAGGGCCGCACCCGCGGCGAGAAGCACGGCGACGGCGACCCGGGCTCGCCGCTGTCCGCCGACCGGATCGCGGTGGGCACGGCGCACCGGGACCAGGCGGCGGCGGTCCGGGCGGCGCTGGCGGCGCCGGGCGGGGTGGCCGGGGGCGACGCCGCGGCGCGGGTCACCGTCGACACGGCCAACCGGCTCCAGGGGCGGGAGTTCGACGTCACCGTCGTACTGCACCCGCTGTCCGGGCGGCCGGACGCGACCGACTTCCATCTGGAGACGGGACGGCTGTGCGTGCTGGCGTCGCGGCACCGGCACGCGTGCGTGGTGGTGTGCCGGGCGGGTGTCGCCGCGCTGCTGGACGACCATCCGGCGACCGAACCGGTGCAGCTCGGCGCCGCGGCGCCCGCTCCGGACGGCTGGGAGGCCCATCAGGCGGTGCTGGCGCACCTGGCCCGGCACCGGGTGCGGGAGGAGTGACCGCGCGGGCCCCGGTGCGCCGGAGCGGCCGCTTCCGCGGGCCGTGCGGGGGCGGGGGTGCGGAGCGCACAATGGAGGGCGGCCCACCACCTTGGAGGTATGTACATGGCTGAGCCGCACTCGGCTCCGGACCCCTCGCGCTCGTCCGGCGGGGGGAGCGGGGGCGGTCCGCTGCACCGCCGACCGGCACCGCTGCTGTTCGAGCCGGCCGAGGCGGCGCCCGACGACGAGCACTTCTTCGGCCTGGAGTCGCTCACCGATCCCAAGGAGCTGCTGGACCGGGCGACGGAGCTGGTGCACGCGTTCCGTGCGGCCGCCGACCGGGCGCAGGAGTACCAGGCGTCGGCGGCCGCGCAGCTCGCCGACCCCAAGCGCTTCGACAAGCTGCCGGACGAGGCGATCGCGGACCGGGGCGGCTGGAGCGAGGAGTACGCCCGAAAGATGATCCAGTTCGGCCAGGATCTGCTGCGGGACCGGGTGCCGGGCACCCGGCCGCCCGGTCGGCAGTGAGCCTTCCCGGCGATGTGCCGGGGACGCGCGAGGGGCGTCGGCGGACCGTCGGCGGCCGGGGAACGGCTGTCCGGGCGGTGCGACCGGTTGTGTGCCTCGGCCGGGCGGCCCCTTCCGTCCCGGGCCCCCTCCCGGGCCCCCGTCCCGAGTCCCCTCCCGGGCCCCCGTCGGGGCCTCCGGTCCCGGGCGCCGCAGGTCGGGAAGGGGGCGTGCGGAATATCGATTTTCGCTTCACCGGATCGTGGTGCTAAGGTCTACGACGTCAGCAGGCGCCGCTAGCTCAGTTGGTTAGAGCAGCTGACTCTTAATCAGCGGGTCCGGGGTTCGAGTCCCTGGCGGCGCACAGACAGTCGAAGGCCCCTCGCGGAAGCGGGGGGCCTTCGACGTGCATGCAGTCGGCCCGGCACCGGCAGGCCCGGGACCGGACACCGCGGACAGCGAGCAGCTCCGCCGCGGACAGCGAGCAGCCCCACTCCCGATAGTTGGACTATCTATCAAGGGTGGGAGAAGGTGCACATGGCCCCCGTGCAGAGCGGAGAAGGGAAACCGATGCGCATTGCGGAGCTGAGTCGACTCAGCGGAGTGCCCGCACCGACGATCAAGTACTACGTACGGGAGTCGCTGCTGGCGCCCGGCGAGCGCACCGGTCGCAACCAGGCGCGGTACGACGAGCAGCACGTGACCAGGCTGCGCCTCATCCGCGCCCTGCTGGAGGTGGGCGGGCTCTCGGTCGCCGCCGCCCGCGATGTCGTCGCCGCGCTCGACAGCCCGCAGAGCGGCCGCCGCAAGGTGCTGGGCGCCGCCCGGCAGACCGTCCCGGCCGCCCGGACGGGGCCGGCCCACCCCGAGGAGCCGGGACAGCGCGAGGCGCTCGCCGAGATCCGGGCCCTGGTCGCACGACAGGGCTGGCAGGTCGAGGAGCACGCTCCGGCCCTGGCCGCCGCGGCGCGGGTGCTGGGCGCGCTGCGGAGGCTGGGCCAGGACGACTTCGCCGACCAGCTCGACACCTACGCGCGCGCCGCGGACGCCGTGGCCGCCACCGATCTGGAGATCGTCCGGAAGCGCCCGGACGCCGACGCGATGGCCGAGGCGGTGATCCTGGGCAACATCCTGGGCGACGCGCTGCTGGCCGCGCTGCGCCGGCTCGCCCAGGCGCACCGGTCGGCCGAGCTGTGCGACTGACCCGCGGGCCCCGGCGCCCGAAGTGCCGCCGCCGTCCGGCCCCGGGCGGCCCGCTCCCCGCCCACCGGCCCCGGGCCGCCCGCAGCGCGCGGCTCGTCACTCCCTGACCACGCGCAGTTCCCAGTCGCCGTCCGGGGTGCGTGCGGTGACCTCGACACGGAGGGCGTCCCGGGGGTCGGACCAGCTCTCGCCCACGCCGAGCGGCGCGTCGGCGAGCTGGCTGTGCACGGAGGTCTCGCGGCAGCGGGATGTCCCCGGATGGCCGTCGACGACCTCCACGGGGCCGTGTGTGGAGGGGGTGTCACTGCTCACCCGGTAGATCAGCAGCCCCTCGGAGCAGGCCCCCGCGTCGTTGCCCGCGCGCTCGCGGATCTCCATGACCAGGGCCCGGTGCGCGCCGGTCCGCAGGACGAGGAGCCGGACTCCGTCCGCGCCCGTCGCCGGGTCCACGTGCTCGGGTGCGGTCGGCGCCCCGGCCGCAGCCGGGCGGCGCACCTCGTGGCGGGCCCGCGCGCGGTGCGCGGGGGCCGTCAGGGGCCGCAGGGTGTAGCGGGTCCGGGGCGACTCCGCGTGGGCCTGCTGCCGGGCCGCGTCGCCGGTCGTCGGGATGCAGGCCACGTTGGACCGGCCCAGCCAGCCGAGCTTCCACTTGTGCCAGCCGAACGGCTCGGGCGCGAGTCCGAACTGGCTTCCCATCAGGTCCCAGTCCCCGACCCTGGTGTCCCAGTCCGCCTTGCCGTCGGCGGGGCGCTGGTAGAGGTCGGGCAGATCGAAGAGGTGCCCGGTCTCGTGGGCCAGGACATTGCGGTCGGGTGGACTCTGTTCGAACACGGTGACGATGCGGTCGAGCTCCACCCCGTCCGCGTGCAGCGGCTCATTGAGGTTGACCACTTTTGTCGCATCGGGATCCACTCCCGGGGCGTCCGGGTCTGCGATCAGGTAGACGACGTCGTAGCGGCCGAAGTCCACCCGTGGGTCGGCCGCGGCAACGGCGTCGCGGAGGTAGGAGCTGCGCAGGTCAGCGCGCCAGTCCCGCTGTATGTCGTACTCCGCCGCGGGGCGGGGCATCCGGATCCAGCGGTCGATCGGACGCGGTCGCAAGCGGAACTTTCCGTAACTCGCCCGCTTGAAAAAGTCTGATGTAGCAGGGAAATGGTCATTCACAAGCTCGCGAGGGGTGGCCATCGGGGTCGCATCGGGGAAAGAGAGAAAGAGAAGGGCGGCGTCGAGCGTCCCCTCGGGGCGCGGATAGGAGGCGTTCCAGGTGTCCAGACCCAGCGAGTGGTGCGCATCCGTGCGCGGCAGGGCGCACGGCATGCCCACCGCGACGGCCTGCACGGGCCCGGCCACGAGACCGACCCCCATGAAGGCGGTCAGCGCCATGAGCACGGCTCCCACCCGGTGCCGGACACCGGGCCTCAGGGAGTCCGCGCCGCGCCCGGGACGGCGCGGAGCCACTCCGTCGGGTACAGACGCACGCGCCACGCGAAGACCTCACCGGAAGAGGACGGATGGACCTTCCTCAGATTCGCGCCGTATGTCCGGTGATGCGCTGTTTCGATAGACCGGACGAGTCAACCGCAGTATGACTACTCTTCGTAATGGGCGGTCGATAGTGATCAGGGCACACTCAGGACCGATGCAGAAACGGTCACCCCTGCGCCCATGCCCGGCCCCCGGCCCCCCGGCCGACCGGAAGCCCGAGCGGAGACACTGGCTCCGCTCTTGCGCCAACCTCTATGATCGGCACATTTCCAGCGCGGATCCTCCCCTGGGCGGCCCACGGGCAGCCGGCCGACCGATCCGCACGAGACGAGCCCCCCGCGGAGCGATCGGTGAACGGACCCCTCGAAGGACCGGGCAAAGACTCCGGCGAAGCCCTCGTAACCCAACCCCAGACCATCACGGAAAGTAGCCACAAGCGCTGGCGACTGCGCGCACACCACGGGCACAACGAGAGCGACTTCCGGGCCGCCTTCCACGCGGCGCAGTTGCCGATGGCCATCGTCGACCCCAACGGCCGGGTGCTGACGGCCAACCGGGCGCTGGGAATCCTGCTGGGCGCCGCGCCGCACCGGCTGACCGCACGGCCCATCGCCGAGCTGGCCGGGCTCGGCCTGGACGGACGGGTGCGCAGCGCCTACCACGAGGCGCTGCAGGGCCGTACCGACCGGATGTCCTGCACCCGCAGGCTCAAGCACGCCGACGGCCACACCCTCTGGGCCGAGATCACGGTGACCCCCACCGCCCGGGGCGGCGAGGCGCTGCTGTCCATCGCGGACATCAGCGAGCGCCGCGACCTCCAGGAGCGGCTGCGGCATCTGCAGATGCACGACCCGGTCACCAGGCTGCCCAACCGCACCCTCTTCTTCGAGCGGCTGGCCGGAGCGCTGGCCGACTCGGCGACGGGCCGGACCGGGCTGTGCTACCTCGACCTGGACGGCTTCAAAGCCGTCAACGACACCCTCGGCCACCGGATCGGCGACAGCCTGCTGGACGCGGTGGCACAGCGGCTGACCCTGTGCGCCGAGGCGGGCGGGGAGGACGGCGGCGGCCATCTGGTGGCCCGGCTCGGCGGCGACGAGTTCGCGCTGCTGGTCGAGTCATCCACCGGCACCGAGCAGCTCACCCAGCTCGCCCAGTCCGTCCTGACCACCCTTCAGCGGCCGTTCGACCTGGCGGGGCAGCGGCTGTCGGTCTCGGCCAGCATCGGAGTCGTCGAACGGGAGACGGCCGGCACCACGCCCACCGAGCTGATGCAGGCGGCCGACACCACGCTGTACTGGGCCAAGGCCGACGGCAAGGCCCGCTGGACGCTCTTCGACCCGGAGCGCAACGCCCACCGGATGACCCGGCAATCCCTCTCCTCCACCCTGCGCCGGGCCGTGGAGCGGGGCGAGTTCGTGCTGGAGTACCAGCCGATCGTGGGCTTCGCCGACGACCGGCTGCGCGGGGTCGAGGCGCTGGTGCGCTGGCAGCATCCGCAGTTCGGAATGCTCAGCCCGGACCGGTTCATCGGCCTCGCGGAGGAGAACGGCGCCATCGTGCCGCTGGGCCGCTGGGTGCTGGAGGAGTCCTGCCGGCAGGCGCGGCGCTGGATGCGGGAGCACGCGGGACCGCCGCTGTACGTGAGTGTCAACGTGGCGGTGCGCCAGGTGTGGGACTCCGACCTGGTGCGGGACGTGGCCGAGATTCTGGAGGAGACCGGGCTGCCCGCCGGGCTGCTCCAGCTGGAGCTGACCGAGTCGGCGGTGATGGGGTCGGCCGGGCGCCCCCTCCAGGCGCTGCAGGCGCTCTCGGAGACGGGGGTGCGCATCGCCATCGACGACTTCGGCACCGGCTACTCCAACCTGGCCTACCTCAGCCGCCTCCCGGTGCGCGCGCTCAAGCTGGACGGCACCTTCGTCCGCGGCTTCCGCACGGCACGGCACCAGAACCCCGCGGACGAGACGATCGTGACGGCACTGGTCCAACTCGCGCACAAGCTGGGCCTGACCGTCACCGCCGAGTGCGTGGAGGGCCCGGCGCAGGCCGAGCGCCTCCGCCGGATCGGCTGCGACACGGGCCAGGGCTGGCACTACGCCAAACCCATGGCGGCCGACCGGATCGCCGAGCTGCTGGCGTGGTCGCCCCCGGAGGCAGGCAGCGCGTAGTCCTCCGGAAGCCGGTTCCGGGAGCGCGCCACCCGGAACCGGGGGCGGCTCCTCCGGAACCGGCGCAGCCGGTCAGGGGAGCCGGTAGGCGTCGGCTATCAGTTCCAGCGACCGGGCACGGGCCTCGGGGGTGTGCGCGTTGGCGGTGAGCATCAGCTCGTCGGCGCCGGTCCGCTCGACCAGCGCGTCGAGACCGGCCCGCACGGCGTCGGGGGTGCCGTAGGTGACGTTGCCCAGCCAGCTCTCCACGAAGTCGCGCTCCACGGGACTGAACGGATACGCCTCGGCCTCCTCCGGGGTGGGGATCAGTCCGGGCCGTCCGGTCCGCAGCCGCACCATGGACAGGGCGCCCGTCAGCACCTGACGGCGGGCCTCCTTCTCGTCCTCGGCGGCCAGCGCGGCGGCGCCGATCAGCGCGTACGGCTCGGCCAGCACCGCCGAGGGACGGAACGTCTCGCGGTAGAGCTCCAGGGCCGGAAGCGTGTTGGCGGCCGAGAAGTGGTGCGCGAAGGCGAACGGGAGCCCCAGCTGCCCCGCGAGCCGGGCGCTGAATCCGGAGGAGCCCAGCAGCCACACCGGCGGCCGGTGCGCGGCGCCGTCCGCCCCGGTACCGCGGGTCTGCACGGGTCCGGGCACGGCGTGGATGCGGGCGTAGCGGTGGCCGTCGGGGAAGTCGTCGTCCAGGAACCGGACCAGTTCGGCAAGCTGCTGCGGGAAGTCGTCCGCGCCCTCGCGCAGCTTCTCGGTGCGCCGCAGCGCGGCGGCCGTCGCACCGTCGGTGCCCGGTGCCCGGCCCAGCCCCAGGTCGATCCGCCCCGGCGCCAGCGCCTCCAGCGTGCCGAACTGCTCGGCGATCACCAACGGCGCGTGGTTGGGCAGCATCACACCGCCCGAGCCCAGCCGGACGCGGCGGGTGTGGGAGGCCAGATGGGCCAGGATGACCGCGGGCGAGGAACTGGCGACGCCGGGCATGGAGTGGTGTTCGGCCACCCAGTAGCGGGTGAAGCCGCGGGCGTCGGCGAGGGCCGCCATCCGGGTGGAGGTCGCCAGCGCTTCCCGCGCCGTGTACCCCTCGCCCACGTTGACCAGGTCGAGGACGGAGAGGGGTACGGGGGCCTCGCCCCGCGCCTCGCCCCGGATACCGGTCGTCGGATCCTGGTGCTGTGCGTCCTCGCCTGGCTGGCTCACGATGGCTTCGCCTTCCTCCTGCGTTCCGGTGCGGGGGCCCGCGCGCCCCGTGCCGGGGTCCGCGGGCCACGAGCCGGTACAACGCGCCGGAAGGCCGCTGTCTTCCCGGGGTGCGGCAGACCGCCCGCCGGGCCCCGCGGGAGCGGCGGACACCGCGCCGGGAGCCGGGGCGCCCGGCCCGCCGCGTCCCGCTCCCCGGCGGCCGTTTCGGTACCGGGGACCGGGAGCGCGGACGGGGCCGCGCCGGTCAGAAGAAGAGCGCGCCCAGCGCCGGGCAGTGCACCTTGCGGTCCAGCAGCCGCAGCCCCTCCTTGGCGGTGACCTGGTTGGCCGTGAGGACGGGCTTGCCCAGCTCGGCCTCCAGGGCGGGGATGTGGGCGGCGGTGTGCAGGGCGGTGTCCGGCAGCAGCACGGCCTGCGCGTCGGGGTGGTCGCCGCCGCGGGCCAGCGCCAGCACCTCCTCCTCGCCCCAGGTGCCGACCTCGGCGGCGGTGATGATGCCGCTGCCGCGCATGGCGATCACCTCGGCGCCCGCGGCCTTGAGGAAGCCGGTGAACAGCTCGGCGACGTCCTCCGGATAGGTCGCCGCGATGCTGACGCGTTCGACACCGAGGTCGCGGACCGCGTGCGCGAAGGCGAAGGAGGTGCTGGAGGCGGGGAGCCCCGCCGTCTCTCCCAGCTCCCGGACCTGCTCGTGGGCGCCGTCCCAGCCGAAGACGAAGCTGGCGCTGGTGCAGGCCCACACGACGGCCTGGATGTCCTGGCCCTTGACCTCCTCGACCTTCGCGGCGAGCCGGGCCGCGGAGCCCATCTCCAGCAGGGCGTCCACCCGGTGGGCGTCCTCGCCGATGTCGGTGTGCACGAGCGGCAGCCGTACCTCGGCGCCCGCCTCGGCGAGGATCCGCTCCAGCCTCGGGTAGTCGTCCTCGGCCGAGTGGCCGGGGTAGAGGAATCCGACCGCCGGTGCCGATGCCGCCTGTGCCATCTACGCCTCCTGTGCGTGCTCAAAGGTGTGGTGCGGTGTGGTGTGCTGCGAGTGCTCGCATGCGTGCGGGACCGCCGTACTGCCGGTGGCGGTACGGCGGTTGGTTCGTACGGCGGGCCGTACAGGGGTCCGCACGGCGGGCCGTACGGGGGGAGAGAGCCCGTACGGGAGGCCGTACGGGCGGGGAAGGGTCAGGCCGGGGGCTGGGGGCCGCTGCCCCACTCCTCCGGGAGCCCGGGATGCCCGTAGCCGAGGTCGGGGGTGCCCTCCAGCGGGTCGCCGGGCTCGGTGCCCGCTCCCGCCAGCGCCGCCTCCGGCTCGTGGCCGACCTGCTGCTCCTCGGGCTCGACGAGTCCGTCCGCCTCGTGCGCCACGGGCTGGGTGCCGGTGGTGGACGTCATGGCGGCCGGGCCGCGCCGTGCGACCGGGTCGAGGAGCGCCTGGTAGGGGCCGACGGCCTGCTTGCCGACCGCGCGCAGGGCCGCCCACATGGTGACCTGGTTCGCGGAGAGCACCGGCATCCGCAGCTCGGCCTCCAGCTGCGGGATGACGTCGTAGGTCGGGAGGTTGGTGCAGGAGATGAACAGCGCGTCGGGCGCGTCCACCACCGCTTCTCGGGCCATGTCGACGACGTCCCGGTAGGCCACCCGCCAGATCTCCCGGGTGAGCCCCATGTAGCAGCGCCCGGTGATGCCGATTCCGGCCTCGTCCAGGTAGTCCTCCAGGGAGTCGGTGACCGACTTGGTGTAGGGGGTGACGATCGCGATGCGCCGTGCGTCGATCTCACGCAGCGCGTCCAGCATCGCACCCGAGGTGGTCAGGGCCGGCATCTCGCCGGCGTCCGCCATGGCGGTGGCCATGGCGCGTTCACCGGCCGTGCCGCCCACGAAACTGCCCGATGTGCAGGCGTAGGCCACGACTTCCGGGGCCACGGCGCACAGCGCACGGGTCGCCTCGCGCAGCGTCTCGTGCTCGCTGACCAGGCGTGCGAGGTCGAGGCTGACCTCTACAGGGACGAAGGGGGTGCGGGTCAGGTGCAGGGACACGTCGTCCGGCACCCAACGCCAGAGTTCACGGTCCAGTGCGAAGTCGAAGGGAGCGACGATTCCCACGCCGCGCTGCGGCAACGGTCCGCCGAGGAAGGAGACGTCCATTTCGGACCCCATAAGAACGGAGGGGAAGGCTCATGGCCAGAAGGCCCCTGAGTCAAGGGAAGTCAGAGGAAAAGCAAAGCCGGTCAGAAGCCGGGACGCCGGGACAGATGTCTTTGTTGACGAAGGTAGTTTCTGCTCCCTACCGTGGTCAATCCCGCCATCTGAGGCTGGTTCCCGTCCCTCCCGGCTCACTCCTTCAGCCAACCGTCCCTGCGTTTCGAAACGGTTTCCTGCCTATGTCCGAAACCTGCGTTCTTGTCCTCGATGCCGAGCCGCTTCCCCGGCTCGACCGACTCGCGGGGCGCGCACGCGTCGTGCATGCCGACGAGAAGACGCTCGCCGACCAACTTCCCGAGGCCGACGTCCTGTTGGTCTGGGACTTCCTCTCCGACGCGGTACGCGACGCCTGGCCGGGCGACGACCCCCGGCCACGCTGGGTACACACCCCGAGCGCCGGCGTGGACCGGCTGCTGCCGGAGCTGGCCGACGGTCGCGAGACCGTCATCACGAATGCACGGGGCGTGTTCGACCGCCCCATCGCCGAATACGTCCTCGGCCTCGTGCTGGCCATGGCCAAGGACTTCCGTGGCACCTGGGAATTGCAACGACAGCGCCGCTGGCGGCACCGAGAGACATTCCGCGTGGGAGGAAGTCGGGCGACAGTCGTCGGTTCCGGTCCAATCGGCCGGGAAATCGGGCGCGCTCTACTGGCACTCGGTGTCAAAGTGGACCTCGTCGGCCGGACTGCACGGGACGGCGACCCCGAATTCGGGCGCGTGCACAGCACGGACTCGCTGCCCGGCCTGCTCGGCGACTCCGACTGGGTCGTGTGCGTCGCACCGCTGACCCAGGAGTCGACGGGCATGTTCGACGCAGCGATGTTTGCGCGGATGAAGCCCGAAGCGCACTTCGTGAACGTCGGGCGGGGGGCGCACGTGGTCGAGGACGACCTGGTGGACGCGCTGCTCAAGCACCACATCCGGGGAGCCGCGCTGGACGTGTTCGCCGAGGAGCCGCTGCCCGCCGACAGCAGGCTCTGGGACGTGCCCGGGCTGCTCGTCTCGCCGCACATGAGCGGTGACACGATCGGCTGGCGCAACGATCTCGCGGAGCAGTTCCTGGACAACTTCGACCGCTGGGAGGCGGGCGAGCCGCTGCTGAACGTCGTCGACAAGGACCTCGGCTACGTTCCGTCGGCCCCCGCGGCGCGGACGGACTGACCGGCCGGGCACGGGGCTCCCCGGCGCCCCGTGCCCGCCGGAATCGCTCCGGCGGGGCATCGTGCGCTCCGCTCTCCCGGGGCGTTCTTCTCCTTCTCCTCCGTCGCCGGTGACCATCGGGTGTCACCGGGTCGTTTCTTCACGCCACGGGTGCGGTGCGGGCCCGGGGCTCGTCGTCCTGGCGGTCCGCCGTGCGCGGGCCGCCCGGTCTCTCGGGAGGTTTCGTCATGTCCGATCTCAACGCTCTGACCGCGACCCAGCTCGTGGCGGGGTACGAAACGGGGGACTTCACCCCCGTGGAGGTCACCCGGGCGGCGCTGGAGCGCGCAGAGGTGACCCAGGAGCGCGTCAACGCGTTCGTCCGCATCGACGGCGAGGCCGCGCTGCGGCAGGCCGAACAGTCCGCCGGGCGCTGGGAGCGCGGCGAGCCGGCCGGCCCGGTGGACGGGGTGCCGGTGACGGTGAAGGACATCCTGCTCCAGCGCGGCGCACCCACCTTCAAGGGCTCCTGGGCCACCGGCGAGGGCGGGCCCGGGGACGAGGACGCCCCGTCGGTGGCGCGGCTGCGGGAGAGCGGCGCCGTCTTCCTGGGCAAGACGACGACGCCCGAGTTCGGCTGGAAGGGCGTCACCGACAGCCCCCGGCACGGGGTGACCGGCAACCCGTACGCGCCCGACCGCACCGCGGGCGGCTCCAGCGGGGGCAGCGCGGCGGCCGTCGCGACGGGCGCCGGGCCGCTGTCGCTGGGTACGGACGGCGGCGGGTCCGTGCGGATCCCCGCCTCGTTCTGCGGCATCTTCGCGCTGAAGCCCACCTACGGGCGGGTACCGATCTACCCCGCGAGCGCCTTCGGGACCCTCGCGCACGTGGGCCCGATGACGCGGGACGCGGAGGACGCCGCACTGCTGATGGACGTGATCAGCGCGCCGGATCCGCGGGACTGGTCGCATCTGGGCCCGGTGCCGCACAGCTTCCGCGGCGCGCTGGCCGCGGGCGCCGAGGGGGTGCGCGGGCTGCGGGTGGCCTTCTCGCCCGACTTCGGCGGCCGGGTGCAGGTCGATCCGGAGGTCGCCGCGGCGGTTCGGAGTGCGGTGGCGCTGCTGGAGGAGTTGGGTGCGGTGGTGGAGGAGGCCGATCCCGGCTTCGCCGACCCGGTCGACTCCTTCCACACGCTGTGGTTCAGCGGTGCCGCACGCGTCACCCAGGGATTCGGCCATGATCAGCGGGAGAGCCTGGACCCGGGTCTGCAGGAGATCTGCGCGGACGGGGCCGCCCGCAGCGCGCTGGAGTACCTCGCCGCCGTGGACGAGCGGATGGATCTGGGCCGGCGGATGGGCGCCTTCCACGAGCGGTACGACCTGCTGGTGACGCCGACCATGCCGCTCACCGCGTTCGAGGCGGGGGTGGAGGTGCCGCGCGGCTCCTCGCTGACCCGGTGGACCGGGTGGACGCCCTTCTCCTACCCGTTCAACATGACGCAGCAGCCGGCCGCTTCGGTGCCGTGCGGGACGGACGGGGCAGGGCTGCCGGTGGGTGTGCAACTCGTCGGCCCGCGGCACTCCGACGCGCTCGTGCTGGGTGCCTCGCACGCCCTGTACGAGGCGGGGGTCGCGGCCGGGGTCCCCTCCGTGCTGGGCTGAGCGCGGCTGGTCCCGTTGGGGGGTTGCGCCCCCCCAACGGGTGTGTTCCTCAGGCTCGGCGGAAGTTGAGGGTCTCGCCGACGGCGCCCGAGCGCCAGAGGTCCTGGCAGGCCTCGGCCATGGCGTCGAGGCCCTCGACGATCTGGCCCCAGACGATGCCGGGCACCCAGCCGGCGTCGCCGTTGATCAGCAGATTGTTGCGCTCGTAGAACAGCGCGAGGTCGATGACGGTGGCCCGGCCGGCGTGTGCGGCCTCGGTGCCCTGCTGTTCCGCCGCGGCCTCGTACCCGTATCCAGGGGTCGCCAACTGGGTGTTGGAGAAGGTGAAATAGCAGAGGTCACCGGGGATGGGGGTAATGGTCGGATTCTCCAGCGGCGGCTCCTGGGGGGCGAACGGGGGAATAAGGGCGTAGATCTCGTTGCGCGCGTACTTCGCGTGGTATACGTCGCCGCCCAACGGCAGCGCGTCCCACACCGCCGCGCAAGTGATGGGCGCGCGGTCGTCGAGCAGCTTTGCCGTGCAGCTCACTCCCCGCTTGTCCAACGACACTTCAATGAAGCGCTCAGCCATCGTGCCTCCGCACAAGGGTGGTCATTTACCTGCCAATGGTGACTCAGACACCAGCTTCAGCGCGACCCCATAACGGCTTGAAATTATCCGCATATCTTCAGCCTGGCTGGGTATGCGCGCGCCCATGGCTCCACCACAGAGGAACAACACGGCAGGTGCCGGGAGACGTTTGAGCCGTCGGTCGCTGCTCGGCGGGGCAGCGTCCTTGGGTGCGGTCAGCGCGCTCGGCGCAACGACCGCATGCAGTCGGGTGTCCAGCGCGGACGCCGAGGACGGGGGAGATCTTCTGGAGCGGCTGAAGGCCCAGGGAACGGTGAAACTGGGCCTCGCCGGCGAACAGCCCTACAGCTACATCGACAAGGACGGCGAGTTGACGGGCACCTCGCCCGAGATCGCCAGGACCATCTTCAAGCGGCTGGGCGTCCCGAAGGTCCAGCCCTTCCCGACCGAGTTCAACTCGCTGATCCCGGGTCTCAACTCGCAGCAGTTCGACGTGGTCGCAGCCGGTATGTACATAACGCCCGAACGATGCAAACAGGTCCTGTTCGCCGACCCCGAGTACGAGATGCGGGACGCGTTCATCGTGCGCAAGGGGAACCCGAAGAACCTGCACAACTACGAGGACGTCAAGAAGAGCGGCGCGAAGTTGGCGACCGGAACCGGCTATGCCGAAATCGGCTACGCGGCGGAGGTCGGCATCAAGGAGTCGGAAATTCTGCTGCTTCCGGACCAGCTCGCCGGACTTCTTGCCGTGGAACAGGGACGGGCCGATGTATTCACCGGTACGGCGGTCACCGTGCGGAATGTGGTCAGGCAGACCAAGAGCAAGAAGGCCGAGTTCACCGCGGCCTTCACTCCGAAGCTGGACGGAAAGCCCGACCTGGGCACCGGCGCGTTCGCGTTCCGCTCGGTCGAGACGAAGCTGCGGGACGCCTTCAACCGCGAGCTGCACAAGATGAAGGAGAGCGGCGAGCTCTTCCGGATCATGAAGGGCTTCGGCTTCATCAAGGAAGAGATGACCGAGATGACCGCGAAGGAGCGCTGCGCATGACGGACCTCACCGCAGGGCTGTGGGAGCTGCTCCTCAAGGGCGTCTGGGTCACCGTCCAGCTCACCGTCTTCAGCGCGGCGCTGGGCGCGTTCGTCGCCTTCACGGTCGGCGTGGCCAGGACCAACCGGCTGTGGATCGTCCGGTTCCTCTCCGGCCTCTACATGGAGATCTTCCGGGGCACCTCCGCCCTGGTACTGATGTTCTGGATGTTCTTCGTGCTGCCGGTCGCCTTCGGCTGGCAGCTGGTGCCGATGTGGGCGGCCGTGCTCGCACTCGGCCTCTCGTACGGGGCCTACGGCTCGGAGATCGTGCGCGGCGCACTCGCCGCGGTGGCACCGGCCCAGCAGGAGGCCGGGATCGCGCTGAGCTTCTCGCCCTGGCAGCGGCTGGTGAAGATCCAGCTTCCGCAGGCGTGGCCCGAGATGGTCCCGCCCGCCAACAACCTGCTGATCGAGCTGCTCAAGGGCACCGCGCTGGTGTCCGTGCTGGGTGTCGGTGACATCACCTTCGGGGCCGCACTGGTGCGCAACGCACTCGGCGAGAGCGCCCCGGTCTACACGATCATCCTGGTCATGTACTTCATCCTGGCCTTCCTGCTGACCCGCGTGATGCGCGCGGTGGAGCGGAAGGCGAAGGCGGGCATCGGCCAGGCCCCGGAGAAGGGCCAAGGAGTGCTGCACAAGCTCACCGTTCCCCGGCAGGCGGACGCGCCCTCGAGCGACCTGTCCGAGAGCGCCGGAGGTGCCCGATGAAGTGGGACTGGTCTGCTGTCGGCGACTTCATGCCGCGCTTCTGGGACGGCGTGCTCGTCACGCTCCAGGCGCTGGTGCTCGGTTCGCTCATAGCCTTCGCCCTCGGGCTCGTCTGGGCGATGGCCCAGCGCTCCCCGCTGAAGGCGGTGCGCTGGCCGGTGATGGTCGTCACCGAGTTCATCCGCAACACCCCGCTGCTGGTGCAGCTGTTCTTCCTGTTCTACGTACTGCCGGAGTGGGGGCTCACGCTCTCCGCCCTCACCACCGGCATCGTCGGCCTCGGGCTGCACTACTCGACCTACACCGCCGAGGTCTACCGGGCCGGCATCGACGGCGTCCCGGTGGGCCAGTGGGAGGCGTGCACGGCGCTGAGCATGCCGCGCGGCCGCACCTGGAGCGCCGTCATCCTGCCGCAGGCGATCCGCCGCGTGGTGCCCGCGCTGGGCAACTACGTGATCGCGATGCTGAAGGACTCGCCGATGATCGCGGTGATCGGCGCGCTCGAAATGCTCGGCCAGGCACGGCAGTTCACCTCCGTCACCTTCCTGCCGACCGAGCCGATCACCGTGGTCGGTATCGCCTTCATCGTCATCGCCTACCCGGCATCCCTGCTTACGAGAGCCCTGGAGCGTCGCCTTGTCCGCTGAGAAGAACCCGAGCACGGCCGCGAACGGCGGTACGAACCCCGCTGCCGAGGGCAGTGAGCTGATCAAGTTCGACAACGTCACCAAGCGCTACGGCAGCAACGTGGTGCTGGACAACCTCTGCTTCGACGTGTCGCCCGGCAAGCACGTCACCCTCATCGGCCCCTCCGGCTCGGGCAAGACCACGATCCTGCGGCTGCTGATGACCCTGGTGAAGCCGGACGAGGGCACCATCAAGGTGGCGGGCGAGTACCTCTCGCACGAGGAGCGGAACGGCAAGCTGGTGCCTGCGGGCGAGAAGCACTCGCGGGAGGTCCGCAAGAACATCGGCATGGTCTTCCAGCAGTTCAACCTCTTCCCCAACATGAAGGTGCTGCGGAACATCACCGAGGCCCCGGTGCACGTGCTGGGACTGGGCAAGGACGAGGCCGAGCAGCGCGCCCGCGAGCTGCTGGAGATGGTCGGTCTGACCGACCACATCGACAAGTACCCCAGCCAGCTCTCCGGCGGTCAGCAGCAGCGGGTGGCGATCGCCCGCGCGCTGGCGATGCGCCCGCAGGTGCTGCTGCTGGACGAGGTCACCTCGGCCCTCGACCCGGAGCTGGTGGCCGGGGTGCTGGACGTGCTGCGGGACATCGCCCACTCCACCGACATCACCATGCTCTGCGTCACGCACGAGATGAACTTCGCGCGTGACATCTCCGACGACGTGCTGATGTTCGACGCGGGCCGGGTCATCGAGTCCGGTGCGCCGGAGAAGATCTTCACCGATCCCGAGCACGAGCGCACGAGGGAGTTCCTCAGCGCCGTGCTGTGAGCGCACCGGTGCTCCGCTCCGCACGGAGCACCCGCCGTTCTGACCGAGCCCGCGCCGACTGCGGCGCGGGCTCGGCTGCGTGGCGCACCCGCGGGCCGCGGAGCGGTCCGGGGAACAGGACGCCACGAGGCCGCCGGCTGCGCCGCCAGGGGCACAGCGCGGGGGCGCGTACGGGGGCGCACAGAGGGGGCGCATCCAGCCGTGCGGCATATGCCGATCACGGCAACGCACCCGTACCGGTGCCACGTTGGCCGCTATCGTGGGATATGAAGCCGTGACCACACGAAGTGGTAACGGTACAAACGGTCACAACCTCCAGGGGGACACCGTGTCACTGCTCCAACCACCCGGAGGCCCGCCCGAGGAGTCGGGACGGGAGCCGGTCACACCCCTCGGCTCGGTACAGCACGCCCTGCGGGTGCTGGAGACCGTCTCCCGACACCGGAACGGTGTCACCGAGGACGTGATCGCCCGCCGCGCCGAGCTGCCCGCCGACCGGCTCGACCGGCTGCTGCGGATGCTGTGCCGCGAGGGCTATCTGTCCCGGCTGGAGGACGGCTCCTACGTCGTCGGCGAGGCGCTGATGCTGCTGAGCTCCGGCCTGGACCGGAGCCAAGCGCTGCGGGCGCGGCTCCAGAGCACCCTGGACGAGTTGCGGGACACCGTCGGCGCCGCCGTCTACTTCGGCCGCTACCGGGACGGGGAGCTGGAGAGCGCCCAGGTCGCCGACGGTCCCACCACCCCGGCGGTCAACCAGTGGGTGGACTTCCGCTCGGCCGCGCACGCGACCGCGCTCGGCAAGTGCCTGCTCAGCCAGCTCGACCACGATCGCCGGCTGGACCACCTCTCCCGCCACCGGACCCCGCGGCTCACCTCGCGGACGATCACCGACGAGCGGCTGCTGCTGACCGCACTCGACCGGCAGCCGTCGACCGTCCCGGTGCTGGACCTCCAGGAGTACGCCGTCGGCACGGTCTGCGCCGCGGTACCCGTGACGGCGGGCTCCGCGGTGAGCTGTCTGGCGCTCTCCCTGCCGGTCGCCCAGGCGCACCGGCTGCGCAGAGCCGCCGAGATGCTGAGCCAGCGGGCCGCGCCGGTGATGCTGTCGCTGGCGATCTGACCCGTCCCGGACACCGCCCGGACCGACGCGCCCTGCCACCGTCCGGACGCACAAAAAGGCTGCGGCTCCCCGACAGTCGAGGATCCGCAGCCGAATTTGTGCGCCGCCAGGGACTCGAACCCCGGACCCGCTGATTAAGAGTCAGCTGCTCTAACCAACTGAGCTAGCGGCGCCCGTCGCCGTTTCCGGCCGACAGAGGAAATACTACCCCTTCTCCAAGGGTGCTGATGACCAGCTCCCGGCGGCGGCGGCCGCGCGCGGCCCCGGGCCCGGCGTCAGAGCGGGAGGGTCAGGCCCGGCTCCCGGCGCCGCACCGATCCCGCCATCAGCAACGCCGCGCCCGCCACCGCCCAGACCGCCATGACCAGCAGCGGAGTGCCGAGCGCGTGGCCGGAGAAGTACACGATGCCGCGTACCGCACTCGTCCCGGCGCCGGTCGGGATCCACTCGCCGACGGCCCGCCAGAAGGGCGGGATCAGATGCCGCTGGAAGGCGCCGCCGGCGCTCGGGTTGCCGAGCACGACGAAGACGAGCACCGCGACGCCGATACCGACCACCCCCAGGAACGCCTCCAGCGCCAGGGTGCACGCCGCCGTGCCGAAGACCAGCAGCGCACCGACCCACCACAGCGCCACGAAGTGCCCCGGCAGCGCATGCAGCACCGGGTCGACGACGATCGCGCCGCCGAGTCCGGAGAGGACGGCGTACACCGCCGTACCGGCCAGCCGCAGCGCGCCCAGCCCGGGCCGCGCGGGGCGGGTACCGGCCGCCACCCCCATCAGCGAGGCCAGCAGATAGCCCCCGACGAGCCAGCCGACGATCAGATAGAACGCGGTCAGGCTCTCGTAGTCCTGCGGCCCGGACGGCGCGATGTCCACCACCTTCAGCCGCCGGCCCTGCTCGTCGGCCACCCGCTCGCCGACCCGGCGCAGCGCCTGGGCCTGCGGGCCGCCCGCGCCGGAGGCCACCAGCAGGGTGTCCGCGCCTGCGCGCGGGTCCATCAGGTAGGCGCCCTCCGCCTTCCGGTCCAGGATGCGTGCGCGGGCGGCGCGCTCGTCCTCGACGGCGGTGACGGACAGCGGGTCCCCGGGGAGCCGGTCGAGCCGTTCGGCGGCCTGCACGGGCGCGACGACGGCGACCGGGATGCCCTGCGGCCGGGGGTGGTGGAAGGCACCGATGTAGGAGACGAGGAAGCCCAGTTGGACCAGGAGGACGCCCAGCACGAGCACGAACGTGCCGGGAGAGAGGGCGCTGCGGCCCCCGGCGCCGGGAGTGGCACTGTACATGGACTCATTCCCCTATGGGTGCTTTCTTGAGCAGTTGTCTCCATCCATACCGCATGACCCGGCCCCTTCCCCCGTGTTGGGCTTCCGGGCGCGCCGCACCCCGGACCGCATGGCGCGGCGCCGCGCCATCGGCGAGACTCGACGCCATGCCCGCTCTCCTGACGCGGCCGGCCCTGAGCCGCGCCCTCCTCGCCCGCCAACTCCTGGTCGAACGCGCCCGGATGCCGGTGCGCGACGCCGTCGAGCACCTGGTCGGCATCCAGGCCCAGGCGCCCAGACCGCCGTACTTCGCGCTGTGGAGCAGGCTGGTGGACTTCGACCCGCAGGAGCTGTCGCTGCAACTGGAGGGCCGCGGGCTGGTCCGGCTGAGCACCATGCGCGGCACCGTCCACCTGGTCAGCGACCGCGACGCGCTGGAGTTGCGGGCGCTCACCCAGCCGCTGCACGAGAGCGCGGTACGCACGAATCTCGCCAAGCAGCTCGGCGGCGAGGACCCCTGGCGGGTGGCGGAGGCCGCCCGGGAACTGCTCGCCGAGCACCCGCTGACCGGCAGCGAGCTGGGCGCCCGGCTCCAGGAGCGGTGGCCCCATCTGGAGGCCCGCCCGCTGTGGATGACGGCCCGCTATCTGCTGCCACTGGTGCAGTTGCCGCCGCGCGGACTGTGGGGGCGCACCGGGCAGCCGGTGCTGGACACCGTCGAGCGGTGGCTGGGGCGGTCGCCGGCCGCCGAACCCAGTGTGGAGGCGATGGTGCTGCGCTACCTCGGCGCCTTCGGCCCGGCCTCCGCACGGGACGCGCAGACCTGGTCCGGACTGACCCGGCTCGGTGAGGTGCTGGAGCGGCTGCGGCCGCAGCTGCGGGTCTTCCGGGACGAGGCGGGCCGGGAGTTGTACGACCTGCCCGACGCGCCGCGACCCGACCCCGAACTGCCGCTGCCGGTCCGCTTCCTGGCCGAGTACGACAACATCGTCCTCTCGCACGCCGACCGCTCCCGGCTGCTGGACGAACCCGTCCGCCGCACCCTGGCCGGCCGGAACGGGCAGGTGCCCGGCACCTTCCTGGTGGACGGCCGGGTGCGGGGCATGTGGAAGGCCGACACCTCACGCAAGGCCGCCACCCTCACGCTCACCCCGTTCGAGCAACTGGACGAGGAGGCGGAGCAGGCACTGACCGAAGAGGGGGAGCGGCTGCTGGCGTTCGCCACCGACGGCCGCCCGGGCCCGCACGCGGTCGCCTTCGCCGCACGCGCCCTGCCCGGCGCCGCCTCCCCGCGATGACCACGGATCGATGACGCTTCCGTCACATCTGGTGGCCCCATAACACCCCAACGGCACGAAACCGCCCGTGCCGCCCTTGCGTTCGTGTGCCGAGTTGTAGAACCTGACGTGCGTTCACCGAGCGGTCCGTACCGTGCACGGGGACACGGGGACACGGAGACCGAGCGACACCGCGCGCCGCGGGGCGGGGGCCAGGGCGCGGCATCGGCACGAGAGCACGCTCCTGCCGGGGCGTGCGGGGGAACGACACATGACCACGCCACCCGAGGGCGCCCGGCATCCGCAGCCGCCGGAGCACGACGACCAGGATCCGACGCGCACGGCGCAACTGCGCATACCCCGGCCGGCCGCCCGGGCGGGGGACGCCGCGGCGCAGCACGCGCCCGCACCGTCCCGGACCCGCGCGCGCCGGCCCTCCCCGCACCCCTGGGAGCGTGCCGCGCCCCGCTACGACTACGAGCACTACAGCCGGCTTGCGGGCCCGCTGCGGCAACCGGACCCGGCCGCGCCCCACCGGGTGCGGTACCGCAGCCTGCTGGCCGACGAACCGCACCGGTTCCGCGCCGGGTTCCTGCTGTGCCTGGCTCCGCTGCTGTCGGCCGCGCTCCTGGTCTGGCTGATGCAGCCGGATCACTGGACCCGCCGCGACCCGGGTGAGGTCTCCGATCTCGTCCTCAAACTCGACGTGGTCATGCTCGTCTCGATCGGGCTGATCGAGCTGTTCCGCACCCTCAACGTCCTCTCCAACGCGCACGCCACCCTGGTGGCCCGGGACCCGATACCCGTGGTGCCCGAGGCCGGTACCCGCGTCGCCTTCCTCACCTCGTTCGTCCCCGGCAAGGAGCCGATCGGGATGGTCACCAGGACCCTGGAGGCGGCCATGCGGGTGCGGCACCGGGGCACCATGCACGTCTGGCTGCTCGACGAGGGCGACGACCCCGAGGTCAAGGAGGTCTGCCGCCGGCTGGGAGTGCATCACTTCTCCCGCAAGGGCACCCCGCGGTGGAACACCGCCAAGGGTGCCTTCCGTGCCAAGACCAAGCACGGCAACTACAACGCCTGGCTCGACGCGCACGGCGACGACTACGACTTCTTCGCCGGGGTCGACACCGATCACGTACCGCTGCCCAACTACCTGGAGCGGATGCTGGGCTACTTCCGCGACCCGGACGTCGGCTTCGTCATCGGCCCGCAGGTCTACGGCAACTACGACAACTTCGTCACCAAGGCCGCCGAGAGCCAGCAGTTCCTCTTCCACGCCCTCATCCAGCGCGCCGGGAACCGCTACCGGGCGCCGATGTTCGTCGGTACCAGCAACGCCGTCCGCATCACGGCGCTGAAGGCCATCGGGGGGCTGTACGACTCCATCACGGAGGACATGGCCACCGGCTTCGAGATGCACCGCCACCGCAACCCGGCCACCGGCAACACCTGGCGCTCCGTCTACACCCCCGACGTGCTCGCCGTCGGCGAGGGCCCCAACGCCTGGACGGACTTCTTCACCCAGCAGCTCCGCTGGTCCCGCGGCACCTACGAGACGATCCTCAAGCAGTACTGGCGCGGCCTGGGCAGCATGCCGCCGGGCAAGATGTTCAACTACACGCTGCTGATGCTCTTCTACCCGGCCTCGGCGCTGAACTGGATCCTCGCCGCGCTCTCCTGCGCGCTCTTCCTCGGCCTGGGCGCCTCCGGTGTGCAGATCGACCCGGCCATCTGGATGGCGCTGTACGGCAACGCCACCGCGCTGCAGATCGGGCTCTACATCTGGAACCGGCGGCACAACGTCTCCCCGCACGAGCCGGAGGGCTCCGGCGGACTGGCCGGGATGCTGATGTCCGCGCTGTCCGCGCCGATCTACGCACGCTCCCTCTTCGACACGGTGCTGCGCCGCAAGAGCAAGTTCGTGGTCACGCCGAAGGGCGACTCGGCCAGCCCCGACACGCTGTTCGGCACGTTCCGGGTGCACCTGTTCTTCATCGCCGTCTTCGGAGGCTCCCTCGTCGGCTCCCTCTTCCTGGGGCACGACCACCCGGCCATGCTCACCTGGGCCGCGCTCGCGCTGCTGATCACGGCGGCACCGATCGTGGGCTGGCGAGCGACCGTCCGCACCGAGAAACGCCGCAGGGCGCGCAGGGCCCGCCGGCACGCCTCCGGAACCCGGACCGCGGCGGCACCTTTGGCCGCGCCCGCGTCCGCGCCCGCGTCCGCGTCCGCGCCCTGGCCCACGCCCGCCCACGACCAGCATCCGCACCACACCGCGTTTGGGGGACAGGAACGATGACGAACCGACGGAGCCGCCGCCGCGCCGCGAGCGCCGGGAAGCGGCGGGCCCGGCGCATAGCCATCGGCACGGCGGTCGTGCTGCTCGTCGCCGGGTTCAACGGCCCGGCGCTGTACAGCTTCGCCTCGGCCAAGTACCACGACTACGAGATCAACCAGCCCGAGTACAAGGCCGCGAAGGGCCACTGGCAGATCGTCGACATCCCCGAGAAGTTCCGGATCAACACCATCCACGCGGCCCTGCTGCACACCGGCAAGGTGCTGCTGGTGGCGGGCTCGGGCAACGACGCGAAGAACTTCAAGGCCAAGAGCTTCCGCACGGTCCTGTGGGACCCGGTGCGCAACACCTTCAAGAACATCCCCACCCCCAACGACCTGTTCTGCTCGGGGCACAACCAGCTCCCCGACGGCAAGCTGCTGGTCGCGGGCGGCACTCAGCGGTACGAGACGCTCGAGGGCGATGTGGAGAAGGCCGGGGGGCTGATGTTCCTCTACAACGAGAACCCCGACCGGGGTAAGACGATCAAGAAGGGCACCCGCTTCACGGGGCGGAAGAGCGGCAAGACCTTCGTCGCCCAGCACACCGTGCTCCTGCCGCGGGCCAAGAAGCGGAAGGACCCGGAGACCGGCGAGGTCGAGACCGTCCACAGTGTCACCCGGGTCTACGCCGAGGCGGCGAAGAAGGGCCGGAAGTACCAGACGGGCACCGAGGACCAGTACCGGGTGCACGGCCTGGAGGGGGACTGGAAGCGGAACGTCTACGGTGTGGCCCAGAAGATGTCCTTCGACAAGAAGGACTTCCAGGGCATCAAGGACGCCTACGAGTTCGACCCGGTGGCCGAGCGCTACATCACGGTCGACCCGATGAACGAGGCCCGCTGGTACCCCACCCAGCTCACGCTCCAGGACGGCAGGGTGCTGACCGTCTCCGGGCTGGACGACATCGGCCAGGTCGTCCCCGGCAAGAACGAGATCTTCGACCCGAAGACGAAGAAGTGGCACTACCTGCCCAAGACGCGGTTCTTCCCCACCTACCCGGGGCTGCACCTGGTCGGCCAGAACCGGGTCTTCTTCAGCGGCACCACCGCCGGATACGGCCCGGCCGACAAGGGCCGCACACCCGGCATCTGGAACCTGGAGACCAACAAGTTCACCGAGATCCCCGGTATGAGCGACCCGGACGTGCTGGAGACGGCGATGTCCGTGCCGCTGCCTCCCACCCAGTCGCGGAAGTTCATCGTCGAGGGCGGGGGCGGCGTCGGCGAGTCGGACAAGACGACGGACAAGACACGCATCGTGGACCTCTCCTCCGACACCCCGCGGTTCCGCGACGGGCCCGACCTCTACGACAAGGTCCGCTACCCCAGCAGCGTGATCCTGCCGGACGACACCGTGCTGACCACCAACGGATCGGGCCGCTATCGGGGCAAGAGCGACAGCAACGTGCTGAAGGCCGCGATCTACAGCCCGAAAACCAACAAGTTCAAGGAGGCCGCCGCCCCGCTGGTCGGCCGCAACTACCACTCGGGCGGGCTGCTGCTGCCGGACGGCCGGGTGATGACCTTCGGCTCGGACTCGCTGTACGCGGACAAGGCCAACACCAAGCCGGGTGAGTTCGACCAGCGCATCGAGATCTACACCCCGCCCTATCTCCATCAGGACAAGAAGCAGCCGCAGTTGCGCACGGCCGACGCGGACGCCGCCGAGAACCTCGCGCCGGGTGACCGCGTCTCCTTCCGCAGCAAGGACGCGGCGTCCTTCAAGCGGCTGCGGATGGTCCGGCCCGGTTCGTTCACCCACGTGACGAACGTGGAGCAGTCGTCGGTGGCCCTGAAGATGAACACGTCCCGGGACGGAACGGTGACCACGACCATCCCGGACGACCCCTCCCTGGTCACCCCCGGCTGGTGGATGGTCTTCGGGGTGGATGCGGACGGCGTGCCCTCCAAGGCCCAGTGGGTGAAGGTAGGCATCGACCCGGACGCCGCGCACACCACGGTGACCACGGGCGATCCGGAGTAGGCCCCTGCCGTCCGGCCGGCTCCGCGCCCCCGCGGCACGCCCTCGGGAGCGCGGAGCCGCGCCGGTCGGCCGGTCGGCCGACCGACTACGACCGGTGCCCGTTCTGCTCGTCGGTGTTGCGGGCCAGCTCCAGGGCGTACTCCGGCCACCAGGTACCGGCCTTCGGGCCGCCGCGGCACTCGCCGTCCGACTCCCCCGGGCGCTTGATCCACAGGTAGGCGTCCACCAGGTCGTGCCCCGTCCTGGTGGTGGGCGGTTCGCCCAGGGCCCGTCCGGGCGGGTTGCACCAGCTCTCCTCGCCGCCGCGCAGCGGCCCGTTGCCGTTCCGGCTGGTGTCGACGACGAAGTGTTTGCCCCCGACCTTCGCCGACAGCCGCTTGCCGTGGGCGATGTTGGAGGCGGTGGTCTGGAAGTTGGAGACGTTCAGCGCGAAGCCGTCGGCCTTCTCGATCCCGGCGCGGGCGAGCGGCTCGGCCAGCGCGCCCGGGTCGCGGACCCAGTCCGGATTGCCGGCGTCCAGGTAGACCGTCGTGCGGGGCAGCCGCTTGAGCCGGGTGACGGCGTCGGCCAGCAGCCGGTAGCGCTCCGCGCGCAGCTTCGGCGCGGCGCACGCGCCCGAGACGGTGTGCGCGAGAGCGTCCGGTTCCACGATCACCGTGGCGGCCCGGCTTCCGATGCCCTCCGCGACCTCGTCCAGCCACCCGCGGTACGCCGCGGCGCTCTCGGCTCCGCCCTTGCTGTACTGCCCGCAGTCGCGGTGCGGCACGTTGTAGAGGACCAGCAGCGCCTCCCGGTCCGCGGCGGTGGCGGCCTCGGTGACGCGGGCCGCGTGACCGCGCGGGTCGGCGGGCCCGAGCCAGTCGGCCACCGGCTGCCCGGCGATCTTCCGCAGCGCGCGGGCCCGTGCGGATTCACCGTCCTCGGCGTCGCTACGGGCCTGCCGTGCGGCGTTCCCCCGGGGGTCGACCCAGTAGGGGACGACGGACCTGGGGCGCTGCCGCACCTCGGAGCCCGCCTCGGGCCCGCCCCCGTCCGGGGCGTCCGGCGCGGAGCAGCCGGCCAGCAGCAGGGCTCCCGCCAGCGTGCCCCCCGCGGCCCCCCGGGCGCGCGCGAGCGGCGCGCGACTCCGGGCGCTGCCGTACATCCACTCCCCCTCGGCTGTACTGCGGGCGGCGGCCGGCTCGCCGAACAGCCGCGAGCCGCCGCGGGGCGGGCCGCAGACCGGCCGCAGCATCGGCCCATCGTGTCACAGAAGACGCCGCGCACGGCCGTACTCCGGCGCCTGCGCGTACCGGTACGCGCAGGCGGGAGGCGGCTGCCCCACGGCGGCGGTGCGTGGGGCAGCCGGCGGACCGGGAGCGGGTCAGACCCGGTCGACGAGGTCCGCGATGGAGTCGACGACCCTGGAGGGGCGGTAGGGGTACCGCTCCACCTCATCCGGCCGGGTCAGCCCGGTCAGCACCAGGAAGGTCTCCAGCCCGGCCTCCATCCCGGCCCGGACGTCGGTGTCCATCCGGTCGCCGATCATGGCGCTGGTCTCGGAGTGGGCGCCGATCGCGTTGAGACCGGCACGCATCATCAGCGGATTGGGCTTGCCGACGAAGTACGGGTGCTGGCCGGTGGCCTTGGTGATCAGGGCGGCGACCGACCCGGTGGCGGGCAGCGCTCCCTCGGCGGAGGGGCCGGTCTCGTCGGGGTTGGTGGCGATGAAGCGGGCGCCGTCGTTGATCAGCCGGATGGCCCGGGTCAGCGCCTCGAAGCTGTAGGTGCGGGTCTCGCCGAGGACGACGTAGTCCGGGTCGGCGTCGGAGAGGACGTAGCCGATGTCGTGCAGGGCCGTCGTCAGCCCGGCCTCCCCTATGACATAGGCGGTGCCTCCGGGGCGCTGGTCGTCCAGGAACTGCGCGGTGGCCAGCGCGGAGGTCCAGATGTTCTCCGTCGGGACGGTCAGCCCGATGCGGGCCAGCCGGGCGTGGAGGTCCCGGGGGGTGTACATCGAGTTGTTGGTGAGCACCAGGAACGGCCGCCCCGACTCCTTGAGCCGCTTGATGAACGAGTCGGCGCCGGGGACGGGGATTCCCTCGTGCATCAGCACACCGTCCATGTCGGTGAGCCAGGACTCGATGGGCTTGCGCTCTGCCACGGATGGACTCCTGCCAGGTCGTGGTGGTCCGGCCGGCGGAGGAGCGTGCCCGCGTACGCCGGGGCACGGAACCGGCCGCCGCGCTCAGCGTAGCGGCAGCGGCCGGTGCAGGTCAGCCGGGGCGCAGTCGCTCCGGTGCCGGAGAGCACCGGAGAGCCCCTGCGGGCGGCGGAAGCGGGCAGCCGGGTGCGTGCTCCGGGCCGCGGGCTTTGCGAGGGTGGGGGCATGAACCGCATGGACACCACCGCCACGCCGCTCCGCGTCGGACTGCTCGGATTCGGGCTGGCCGGATCGGTCTTTCACGCCCCGCTGATCGCCACCACGCCGGGGCTCGTGCTGGACACCGTCGTCACCTCCGACCCGGAGCGCCGCAAGCGCGCCCGGGAGGCGGGCGCTCCGGGCGACGAGGTGCGGACGGTCGCCTCGGCGGACGAGCTGTTCGCGGACGCGGACCGGCTCGACCTGGTGGTGGTCGCCACCCCCAACCGCACCCATGTGCCGCTGACGCACCGCGCCCTGGACGCGGGACTGCCGGCCGTGGTGGACAAGCCGCTGGCGCCCACCGTTGCCGAGGCCCGCGAGCTGGCGGCGAAGGCCGAGTCCCGTGGGCTGCTGCTGGCGCCGTTCCAGAACCGCCGCTGGGACAACGACTTCCTCACCCTGCGCTCGCTGCTGGCCGAGGACGCGCTGGGCGAGGTGTTCCGCTTCGAGTCGCGGTTCGAGCGCTGGCGGCCCCGGCTCAAGGGCGGCTGGCGCGAGTCGGGCGATCCGGAGGAGGTGGGCGGGCTGCTCTACGACCTGGGCAGCCACGTCGTCGACCAGGCGCTGACCCTCTTCGGCCCGGCCGCCTCCGTCTACGCGGAGTCGGACGTGCGGCGGGCGGGCGCCGCGGCGGACGACGACACCTTCATCGCCATCACCCACGAGAGCGGCGTCCGCTCCCACCTGTGGATGAGCGCCACAGCGGCCCAGCTCGGGCCGCGCTTCCGGGTGCTGGGCAGCAGCGCCGCGTATGTGAAGTACGGACTCGACCCGCAGGAGAGCGCGCTGCGCGGGGGCGCGCGCCCGGTCGAGGGGACGCCGTGGGGGGTGGAGCCGGAGGGCGCCTGGGGCACGCTGGGTGCGCAGGACCCGCCCGGCGCCCTGCGCACCGTGCCGACGCTGGACGGCGACTACCCGGCCTTCTACGACGCGGTCGCCGGTGCGCTGCGCGAGGGCACTCCGGCGCCGGTGACCGCCCACGAGGCGGCCGCGGCCCTCCAGGTGCTGGAGACCGCGCGCTCCTTCGCGCGGGGCGGCTAGGCAGCGACCCGCGAGCCGGACGTGCCGTCGGGGCTTCCCCCGTGGGCGGCGTGCGGAGCTGCTGTGCCGCCCGGTTCGTCATCGCCGGGTGCACGCCCAGGCGATCGTGCGGCCGCCGCCCGCGCGTCCCTGCGCCGCCTGCTCGGCCGCGGCCCGCGTCCGGCCGTGGCCGCCCCAGTAGCGGTGGTTGTTCGGGTTGTAGGCGACGGCGCCGCAGCCGTTGGCGAAGGAGACGAGGACCTTGCAGCCGGGGCCGGAGCAGTGGGACATCGCGCCCCGCTCGGCAGCGCTGCGGGAACTGTGGTCCCAGGACCTGCCGTTGCTGCCGTCATGCCCCACTGCGATGGCCCCGTAGTAGTTCCGGGGCGGGGCGGAGGTCCGCTCGGGTGCGGGGGCCGGAGCGTTGTACGTCGGACGGGAGGCGGCTTCGGTCTCCGGCGGGTCGTCGTCGGTCGGCCTGGTGTAGGTCGGCGTGCGGGTCGGCCTGGTGTCGGCCGGGTCCGTGCCACCGGTTGTCCCCGAGGTGAGGCGGCCCGGCGTCGAGTCGTGGTCGGTCAGCAGCCGACTCGCGGAAGTGGTGGGCCTCGCGTCGGAGAGCTGGTCCGCATCGTCGGACGGCCCGTCCTTGCCGGACAGCAGCACTGCCGCGAGGACCACGGCGCCGATGGCGAGGGCGATGCCCCCCAGGGTGCGGCCCGGCGTCGACCCGCCCGGGCCCGGGTCCCTCCTCGGGGCGGTGCCCGGGCTCTGGCTGCGCCCGGGAGTGGGCGGCCGGCTGTTCCCCGGCCCGTTCGCCCGCGCGCCTGCCGCCTGCCGCCGGCCCCCGGACCGCCCTTCCCCGGTCACGCGCCTGGTGTGCCCCGGCACGTCCGAGGTCCAACTGCGGGTGACGGTCTCCGCCTCCGCCTGGTCGGCGGCTCGCTGGAGGCGGCTGCCTTCTTCGGCGTACTGGTCGATCAGTGCGGTCCAGCCGCTCGGCAGGGCGCGGGAGCCTCTCCGGGCGAAGCGCCGGATGAGCTGCTCGGCCGTCGGCCGGTCCTCGGGCCGCACCGCGAGGCAGTCGCCGACCACCCCGGCGAGGCCCGCGGGCAGGCCGTCCAGGTCGATGGCCGCCCGCCGTACGTGGTTGAGCTGCTGCAGCGGCTCCTGGGTCTCCGGGTACGGCAGCCGTCCGCAGGCCACGTAGTAGAGGGTGACGCCGAGCGCGTAGATGTCGGAGGCGAACGTGCTGGGCTGCCCGTCGGCCTGTTCCGGCGCGGCGAAGGCGATGGTGCCGAGAGTGAGCCGGGTGCTGGTGAGGTCGCCGGCGTGCGAGATGCCGAAGTCGATGACCCTCGGCCCCTTCGCGGTCAGCAGGATGTTGAGCGGCTTCACGTCCCGGTGCACGATGCCCTTGCTGTGCAGCTCCGCGAGCGCCCGCAGGATGCCGGGGGCGATCCGGCGCACCGCCTCCTCGTCCCCGAGGGGCCCCTTCTGCACCACGAGTGCCTCGAGCGAGGGCGCCGGCACGTACTCCATGGCCATCCAGGGCCGCTCGGCCTCGACGTCGGAGTCGTGCACCCGGGCGGTGTACGTGCTCCGCACCCGGCGGGCCAGCCTGGTCTCCCGGCCGAAGCGCTTGCGGGCCTCCTCGCTCACCCCGCCCGGGGCCAGCAGTGTCTTGACGGCGACGATCCGGCCCGTGTCGGGGTGCCGGCCGAGGTAGATCACCCCCATGCCGCCGGTGGCCAACTGGCCCAGCAGTCGGTAGGGCCCGAGTCGGCGCAGCTCACCACTGAGCGCGAACACACCCATCCCGAACGGCTCTGTCACTGTCCCGCCCCCGTCCCCGTCCCCCGTGCCCTGCGTTCCGGACGTGGGTATGGTCGCACGCAACTGGCCCTGCATGAGGTCGCGTTCGGGTCGTGACTCGGCCGCGGACCGGGCGCTGCGGACGGTCCCGGCCGGAGGGTCCGGGCGGTCGCACGATCCGGGCGCCCGGGGCGGCCCCGGGGCTCGGGGCCGCCCCGGGCGCGGCACGGCTAACGGCTAGGCCGACACCATGACCTGGCGCTGCCGGCCCAGGCCCGCGATCTCCAGTTCGACGACGTCGCCGTCGCGCAGGTAGGGCTTGGGCTCCGGCATCCCCATCGCGACGCCCGCCGGGGTGCCGGTGGAGACGATGTCGCCGGGGTGCAGGGTCATGAAGTGGCTGAGGTGGCGCAGCACTTCGGCGACCGGGAAGATCTGGTCGGCGGTGCTGCCGTCCTGGCGCAGCGTGCCGTTCACCCACAGGCGCATCGCCAGCGCCTGCGGGTCAGGTACCTCGTCGGCCGTGACCAGCCAGGGGCCCAGTGGGTTGAACGTCTCGCAGTTCTTGCCCTTGTCCCACTGCCCGCCCCGTTCGAGCTGGAAGGCGCGTTCGGACACGTCGTTGCCGACCGTGTACCCGGCGACGCAGGCCAGCGCCTCCTGGTCGGATTCCAGATAGCGTGCGGTGCGGCCGACGACGACGGCCAGTTCGACCTCCCAGTCGGTCTTCCGGCTGCCGCGCGGGATCAGCACGGGGTCGTGCGGGCCGACGACCGTGTCGGGCGCCTTCATGAAGACGATGGGCTCCTCGGGCACCGGGGCGCCGGTCTCCCGCGCATGGTCGTGGAAGTTCAGCCCGATGCACACGATCTTGCCGATACGGGCCAGCGGCGGCCCGATGCGCGGCCCCTCGGACCCGGTGTCCGCCGCCGCTCCGGGCAGCTTCCCGGCGGCAGCCGCCGCGCGCACCCGGTCGAGCGCGGCGGGGTCCGCGAGCAGTTCGGGGTCGATGTCGGGGACGACCCCCGACAGGTCGCGCAGGGTTCCGTCCTCGTCCAGCAGCGCGGGGCGCTCGGCTCCCGCAGGTCCGACGCGGAGCAGTTTCACGTCGCTCTCCCTCCCAGGCGAATCAGCAGATCGTCCAGGAGGGCGTTCAGAACCACAAGAGAGAGTTCACATACTGGACCGTAGCATCCGTAATGCGGAAGTAGTCTGGCGTTTCGCGGCACCGAATCCGGTATTTCGGCATTGCGATGCCTCGCCGGCCCGCGTTCCGCGCCGCACGGACGACGCGCCCCGGAGAGCGGGCGCCCCTACGCCCCCGCCAGCCGGGCCACCGTGTGGATGGCCAGCCCGGCCAGCGAGCCGACCACCGTGCCGTTGATCCGGATGAACTGCAGGTCCCGGCCGATGTGGGCCTCGATCTTCCGTGAGGTGTGCTCGGCGTCCCAGCTCGCGACCGTCTCCGAGATCAGCGAGGTGATCTCGCCCCGGTAGGTGGTCACCAGATGCGCGGCGGCGCCCTCGATCCAGCCGTCCACCTTCGACCGCAGCCGGTCGTCGGCCGCCAGCCGGCCGCCCAGCGACAGCAGGGCCGCCCGGGCCCGGACGCGCAGCTCGCTGCGCTCGTCCTCGGCGGCGGCCACCAGCATCGCCCGCACGGCACCCCACACCGAGGCGATCAGGTCCTGCACCTCGGCACGGGCCAGCGTCTCGTTCTTTAGCCGCTCCACCCGGGCCCGGGTGTCCGGGTCGGTCTGCAGGTCGGTGGCGAAGTCCCGCAGGAAACGGTCGACAGCGCCCCGCGCCGGGTGGTCGGGCATGTCCCGCATCTCCGTGACGAAGCGCAGCAGTTCGCGGTAGACCCGCTCACCGACCCGCCGGTCCACGAACTTCGGCGTCCAGCCCGGTGCACCTCCCGCGACCGCACCCATCACGGAGTCGCCGTGCTCGTGCAGCCACTCGGCGGCCCGGGTGCACACCAGGTCGACCACGCGGCGGTGACCGCCGTCCGCGACGATCCGCTCCAGCATCGCGCCGAGCCCCGGCGCCACCTCCTTGGCGGTGGCGCGGCGGGTGATCGCCTCGCTGACGACGGCCTGGACGTCCGCGTCCCGCAGCACGGTGAGCGCCCCGCGCAGCGCGGTGGCCAGCTCGGCCGTCACCCGGTCGGCGTGCTCGGGGCGGGCCAGCCAGGCACCGAACCGGCCGCTGATCCCGACCGCGTGCAGCCGCTCGCGCACCACGTCGGCGGAGAGGAAGTTCTCCCCCACGAAGTCGCCGAGGCTGCGGCCGAGTTGGTCCTTCTTGGTCGGAATGATCGCGGTGTGCGGGATGGGCAGCCCCATCGGATGCCGGAAGAGCGCCGTGACCGCGAACCAGTCGGCGAGCGCACCCACCATCCCGGCCTCGGCGGCCGCCGCGACATAGCCGCTCCAGGGTCCGGCGCCGGCGTGCTCCGCCCAGGTGGCCGCGGCGAAGACCGCGGCCATCAGCAGCAGCGCCCCGGTGGCGGTGGTCTTCATCCGCCGCACCCCGCGGCGGCGCTCCTCGTCGGCCGGGGTGAGCCCCCCGGCCCCGCCCGGCCCCCGCGGTCCCGGCGCACCTGCAGCGCCCGAAGCGCCCGAAGCGCCCGCAGCGCCACCCGAGTGGTCCAACGCCGGCTCTCCGGTTCCCGAGGCGCTGCGCGCGGCGGGCCGGCCGCGTGTGATCGCTCTCACGCGGGTCTCCTCCTGATCGGGGTGCTCGCCCTCGGTCGCCCGCTCCATCCGCTCCGCCCTCCCCCTGGATCGTCCCTGGCCACGCCCCGCATACCGGCGGGACACCGGGGAACCCTCGCTACCGTCCGCGCACCGGGTCACCACCCGGTACAGGAAGGACATTCTCCCTCCCCCGGCCGCGCGTGGAACGGAGCGAGGCTCTGCCGCGTCTGTGTGGGCGGCAGTGAAGAACATCAGGAACCAGCAAGGTGGTGCCGGGGGGAGTCGGCCCGTCGAGGGCCCGTCCGGCGTACGGCCCCCGACAGGGCGCCGCACCCCGATCGTGGGATCATGGCACCGCCGACCGACCGGAGCCGCGGGCTCCGTGCAGCCCGAGGAGAACGAGCGCGCGTGACCAGGAACATGGGCTATGCCCTGCTCGCCGGACTGGCGGCGCTCGTGGTCCTCGTCTCGACCGCGATATTCATCGGCGCCGGCAACCGGGACAGCGGACGGGGCGAGGACTCGCCGCGGGCACGCAACTCGGCCGCACCCGCCTCCTCCGGGAACTGGGTCGGCACCTGGTCGGCGGCGCCCGCCGCGGCCGAACCGCGCAGCCGGGACGGCTTCGCGCACATGTCGATCCGCAACGTCGTGCACACCTCCGTGGGCGGCACGGGGGCCCGGGTGCGGCTCTCCAACCTGTTCGGCAACCGGCCGCTGACCATCACGCACGCGAGCGTCGCGCTGGCCGCGGCCCCCAGCAACCCCACGGCAGCGGCGGGCAGCATGCGCCGGCTCCGGTTCGGCAACAAGACCTCGGTCACCATCCCGGCCGGCGGCGAGGTCACCAGCGACGCGGTGCGGCTGAACGTGCCGCACGCGGCGGACCTGCTGGTCACCACCTACTCGCCCACCCCCTCCGGGCCGGTCACCTACCACCCCTACGCACGGCAGACCAGCTATGTGGCCACGGGCGACCGGGCCGAGGACACCTCGGGCACCGCCTTCAACCAGCAGAGCCCGTACTGGCGTTACCTCACCGGGGTGGACGTGTGGAGCTCCGAGACGCAGGGCGCCGTCGCGGTGCTGGGCGACTCGATCACCGACGGCATCACCTCCAGCCCCGGTGCCAACCGGCGCTGGACCGACTTTCTGGCCGAGCGGCTGCGCACGGAGCGCGAAGCGCCCCGGCTGAGTGTCCTGAACGCGGGTATCAGCGGGAACCGGGTGCTGGTCGACGGCAGCAAGTACTCGCCCAACAACGGCCCGAGCGGGCTGACCCGGATGAGCCGCGACGTGCTCTCCCGTACCGGCCTGAAGGTCGTCGTCGTCGAGATGGGGCTCAACGACATCATCAAGCCGCCGCGGCAGCGCGATCCGCAGCGGATCGTGAACGGGCTGCGGGACCTGGTGCGGCAGGCGCACACCCGCGGGCTGCGGGTCGTCGGCGCCACGCTCACCCCCTTCGGCGGGCACCGGGGCTACAACCCGCGCATGGAGGCCGTGCGGCAGGGCGTCAACGCCGAGATCCGGAAGGGGAAGGTGTTCGACGCCGTGGTCGACTTCGACGCGGCCCTGCGCGACCCGGCCCACCCCGAGCGGCTGCGCGCGGCGTACGACTCGGGCGACCATCTGCACCCGAGCGACAACGGGTACCAGGCCATGGCCCAGGCGATGGACCTGCAGAGCCTGAAGGGGGCGCGGCCCGCCACGCTGTGAGGGCCGGCGGGCGGCGGCCCGCCTCCAGGAAGCCGGGTCAGCCCGCGTACATCCGCGCGATCACGTCCTCGATGGCCGGTTCGCGGAGCGAGAGGTCGACCAGCGGGTACTCCGCCGCGAGCTTGGAGACCAGCGGCGCGGCGCTGGCGGCGGCGGGAAAGGCCAGCCACTGGCGCGGGCCCTCGGTGCGGACGGTGCGGGCTCCCTCCAACCCCGCTATCGGCGGCATCTCGTACTCCAGGTCGACGACCAGGGTGCGCTCGCCGCGGCCGGCTTCCTGGAGGCCGCCGAGCGAGCCGTCGTACAGCAGTCGGCCCTGGTCGATGACCACGACCCGCTCGCACAGGTGCTCGATGTCGCTCAGGTCGTGCGTGGTCAGCAGCACGGTGGTCCCCAGTTCCGCGTTGAGCGAGGTCAGAAACCGGCGCACCCGCGCCTTGCTGACGATGTCCAGGCCGATCGTGGGCTCGTCCAGGTAGAGCACGTCGGGGTCGTGCAGCAGGGCCGCGGTGATGTCGCCGCGCATCCGCTGCCCCAGCGAGAGCTGCCGGACCGGCACGTCCAGCAGGTCGCCCAGTTCCAGGAGTTCCACGCAGCGCGCCAGGTTCTCCTCGAAGCGGGCGCGCGGGATCCGGTACATCCGGCGGACCAGCGTGTAGGAGTCGCGCAGCGGCAGGTCCCACCAGAGTGTGGTGCGCTGCCCGAAGACGACGCCGATGCGCCGCACCAGCCGGGTGCGCTCCTGCCACGGGTCCACCCCGGCGACCCGCAGCCTGCCGGTGGAGGGGGTGAGGATGCCGGTGAGCATCTTGATGGTGGTCGACTTGCCGGCGCCGTTGGGTCCGATGAAGCCGACCATCTCACCGCGGCGGAGTGCGAAGGAGATGCCGTCCACGGCCCGTACCGAGGTGGCCGTGCGGCGCAGCAGGCCGCTGCGGCGGCGCACCGTGAAGGTCTTGGTCAGGTCCCGTACGTCGATGAATCCGGCGTCCGCACCGCGCGCCCCGTCCGCGGCCGCCACGCCACCCGTGCCGTTCGCGGCTCCCGTATCGCTCACTGCTCTCGCGTCCTTCCTGATCTTCAGAGTTCCGGGGCTCCGGGGCCCCGGAGCCCCGGAGCCCCGGAGCCCGGTCAGCTTCCCGTGCTGCGGTAGGAACGCAGCCCCGCCCGCCACGCCGCGCCCGCCACGGCGCAGCACAGGAACGCGACGGCGGGGGCGGCCAGGTCGAGCCCGTCCGGCAGGCCCAGGGGATCGTCCCGGCCCAGCACCCGCAGCGCCGGCAGCCAGTTGACGAAGGCCAGCGGCACCACGAACGTCACGCCGCGCACCAGTTCCCTGCCGAAGACGGTGGGCGGGTACTGGAGCAGCGTCGTACCGCCGTAGGTGAAGGCGTTCTGCACCTCGGAGGCGTCCTGCGCCCAGAACTGGAAGGCGCCGCCGACGACGAACACGCAGCCGAAGATCACGGTCCCGCACAGCACCATGGAGACCAGCAGCGCGATCCTGCCCGCGGTCCACTCCAGCTCCAGCCGGGAGATCGCCCAGCCCAGCACCAGGGAGCCCTGGATGATCCGGCCCAGCCGGCGCAGCGCGAACCGGTCGGCGGCGAGCTGGCTGAGGACGGGCACCGGGCGGGTCAGCAGGACGTCCATGGTGCCGTCGCGGACCCGGCGCCCGACCCGCTCCGCCGAACCCAGCAGCAGGTCCGACAGGCCGAAGGCGACGGCGGAGGTGCCGTAGAGGAAGGCGACCTCGGGCAGCGTGAAGCCGCCCAGCGCGTCCACCTGGCCGAACATGATCATGATGGCGGCGAAGTCGAGAGCGGTCGTGGCGAAGTTGGCCGCCAGCATGATCGCGAACGAGGTGCGGTACGCCATCGTCGAGCGCACCCACATCGCGGCGATGAAGCAGTAGGCCCGCACCGCCCAGGCCCCGCGGCCCAGCGCGGCGCCGAGCGCCCCGCCGCCGGCCCCGGCGAAGCGCGGTCGCCGGTCGGCCTCAGCCACCCTGGACCACCACCTTGCGGGTCGCGAGGGCCTGCAGGAGGCGTCCCGCGGCCAGCAGCACCACCGCCCATCCGGCCTGGAAGGCGAGCCCGGCCGCCGCGCCGCCGGGGTGGGTGCCCAGCAGCACGTCGGCGGGCACCTGGAGCATCGCGGCCCACGGCAGCAGCCGCGCCGCGTCGCCGAAGCCGCCCGGGAAGACGGACAGCGGCAGCAGCATCCCGGAGAAGAAGACGCTCAGCAGCCCGGACAGCGCGCCGAGGCCGGTCGCGTCCAGCAGCCAGAACCCGCACAGCGCGAACAGGTAGCGGACCGCGAAGCTGACCACGATCGCCAGCAGCACCGCGGCCAGGAAGCACAGCCAGGTCCCCGGCGAGGCGGGCAGCGCCAGGTCGAAGACGAGGGAGCCGAGCGCCAGCGGCAGCACGCCGCGGCCGAGCAGCTGGAAGAGGGCCCGCCCCAGGTCGGCGGCGAGCCACCAGGTCTGCAGGTCGACCGGCCGGTAGAGGTCGATGGCGACGTCGCCGTTCCTGATCCGCTCCTGGAACTCGTCCTGGAAACCGCCACCCATCAGCGCCGCGGCGGCCAGCAGCGCCTGCCCGGTCCAGACGAAGGTCAGCGCCTGGCTCTGGTCGTATCCGCCGAGGTGGGGACGCTCGTGCCACAGGGCCAGGAACGTATAGGCGAGAATGAAACCGAAGACGGTGTTGGTGAAGACTCCGGCCGCCGTGGCGACGCGGTAGGTGGCATGGCGACGGAAGCCGCTCAGGGCCACGGCGAAATGGAGACGGAGCAGATGCATCCTTTCTGGCCCCTCCACCGTCTCTTCCATAGCACTGCCGTGCGAACACCGCGCGTGGACGAAGCCAGCGAGCCTAGTCCACGGGCCGGGTGGACGACCATCGAATATCCACCGGGCCGGGCTACGGCCCCGCAGCCGTTCTCCGGTACGGCGGGTGCGAAAGTGTTCTACGGGGCGTAAGAGCATCGCCCGCCATTGGACGAGGAGTCCCTGCAGACATGAGTGACGAGCCGAACCGCGACGCCGACGGCCGGGAGCCGGAGTCGGACGGCCCGCCAGCGCAGACCCCCCGGCGGCAGCCGGGCCCGGCCGACGCCGAGAGCGCCGCGGCTGCCGAGGGGGACGCGGGGACCCCGCCGGAGCGCCCGGCGGCCGACGCGCGCCCGGGGCAGCCCGCGGAGGGCACCGCTCCGACGTCCGCGGCGCCGGAGCCGGAAGCGCGGGGCGAGCAGCCGGGCTCACCGGACGAGGAGCCGGAGGCACCCGTGGGGACGCCGGGCGCGCAGCGTGCGGAGCCGGGCGCCGCGGGCGGAAAGCCGGGCGCCGCGGACGGAATACCGGGCACCGCCGACGAGGAGCCGGGGGCGCCGGAGCGCTCCATATCCGCGGCCGAGCAGTCCGCCCGCTCCGGGCAGCCCGCGACCCCCGAGGCGCCCGCGTCGCCCCGGGAGCCGGAACCGGCCGGGCAGTCCGCTCCGGCGGGGGCGTCCGACCCGCCCGAGAAGCCCGCACCGCCGTCACCGGCCGACCCGGCCGCGACTGCCGCCGTTCCCCTGGGGCAGGGCCCGGCCGGGGACGGTCCCGCATCCGAGGAGAGCGGCAGTCTCATGGCGAACACCCCCGAGGCGGAGCAGGGCAAAGCCGCCAAGAAGGCCAAGAAGGCCATGAAGAAGCAGAAGCGCCGCCGTACCGGCTGGCGCAGGCTGCTGCCCACCTGGCGGATGGTGCTGGGCACCTTCCTGCTGGTCGTCCTGGCGGTGTCCGGCGCGCTCGTGGCCGGGTACCTGCTGGTGAGCATTCCGGCCCCGAACGACGCCGCCGCGGCGCAGACCAACGTCTACCTGTACGCGGACGGCAGCCAGATCGCCCGGGACGGCGACGTCAACCGGGAGAACGTCACCCTCGGCAAGGTGCCGAAGACGACGCAGCACGCGGTGCTGGCCGCCGAGGACCGCGACTTCTACCACGAGTCCGCCGTCGACCCGCAGGCGATGGCCCGCGCGGGCTGGAACATGGTCACCGGCGGCGAGCGGCAGTCCGGCTCGACGATCACCCAGCAGTACGTGAAGAACTACTACCTGAGCCAGGACCAGACGGTCACCCGCAAGGCCAAGGAGTTCTTCATCGCGCTGAAGCTGGACAACGAGGTCAGCAAGAACGACATCCTGCAGGGCTACCTCAACACCAGCTACTTCGGCCGGAACGCCTACGGCATCCAGTCGGCCGCGCACGCCTACTACGGCAAGGACGTCAGCAAGCTGACCGCCGGCGAGGGCGCCTACCTGGCCGCGCTGGTCAACTCGCCCAACGCCTACGACACCCGCGCCCATCCGGAGAGCAAGGACCGCGCCGTCGCCCGCTGGAACTACGTGCTGGACGGCATGGTCAAGGAGGGCTGGCTGAGCAAGAGCGACCGCACGGGCATGAAGTTCCCCGAGCCGCACAAGGTCAAGCCGCCCCGGAACCTGTCCGGCGAGCGCGGCTACCTGGTGGACGCGGTCAAGAACTACCTGATCGGCAACGAGATCATCGACGAGCGGCGGCTGGCGGCCGGCGGCTTCCGGATCACCACCACGTTCCAGCCGAAGAAGCAGAAGGCCATGCGGGACGCGGTCGACGACGAACTGATGGCGAAGCTGGACCGCAAGAACCGCAAGGTCGACAGCTACGTCCGCGCGGGCGGCGCCTCCGTCGACCCGAAGACCGGCAAGGTCGTGGCGATGTACGGCGGCATCGGCTACACCAAGCAGTACACGAACAACGCGACCCGCCGGGACTACCAGGTCGGCTCCACGTTCAAGCCCTTCCTGTTCACCTCGGCCGTCCAGAACCGCTCCACCACCCAGGACGGCCGGCTCATCCGGGCCGACACCGTCTACGACGGCACCAACAAGCGCGAGGTGGTGAGCGACGGACGGGGGACGGGATACGCGCCCGCCAACGAGGACCAGCGCTCCTACGGGAAGATCCCCGTCTCGACCGCGATGGACAAGTCGGTCAACAGCGTCTTCGCGCAGATGGGTATCGACGTCGGTCCCAAGAACGTCAAGGAGACCGCGGTCGACCTGGGCATCCCCGAGGACGCGCCCAACCTGACCGAGAACGGCTCCATCGCGCTCGGCGTCACCACGGCCTCGGTGCTGGACATGGCGGAGGCGTACGCGACGCTGGCCAACCACGGCAAGCACGGCCACTACAGCATGGTGGAGAAGGCCACCCGCGGCGGTGAGGTCATCAACCTGCCCGACCCCGACCCCGTGCACGCCGTCCCCCGGGAGGCCGCCGACTCCACGACGGCCACGCTGCGCAGCGTCGTCCAGGGCGGCACCGGTACCGCGGCCCAGGCCGCGGGGCGCCCGGCCGCGGGCAAGACCGGCACCGCCGAGGAGGACAAGGCGGCCTGGTTCGCGGGCTACACCCCGGACCTGTCCACCGTCGTCGCGGTGATGGGGCAGAACCCGAAGACGAACGTCCAGGAACCGCTCTACGGAACGGGCGGCCGGCCCCGGGTCAACGGCGGCGGCTTCCCGACCCAGATCTGGGCCGCCTACACCGAGAAGGCGCTGGAGGGCCGCCCGGCCAAGGACTTCGACCTGGACACGGCGGGCAAGGGGAACGTGTCGCCCAGCCAACCGCCGTTCAGCACGGACCCGTCGAGCCAGGCCCCGTCGGACCGGCCGAGCGACGAGCCCTCCCAGCCCGAGGAGCCGAGCGACCGGCCGTCGACGCCGTCGACCCCGCCCTCCCGGCCGCCGTCCAGCCCGCCCCAGAGCCCCCCGGCCACCGGCGGTGCCGACGGCGGCGGCAGCGGTGACCCCGGCGGCGGGGACGGCGTCGTCGGCGGGAACGGGAACGGCGGCCCCGGGGGCGACGGCGCCTCCGGGGACCCCGGAGGTCTCTGAGCCGGCACTCGCCCGGGGGCTCGTGGGCGTCGTGCCGCCCACCGGCCCCGGGCCCGTCGCCCAGTGACGCGCGGCGGTGACCCGCCGCGCCCGGCCGCCCCCGCGGGCCCCCGCGGGTGAGCCGGGCCACCGCCCCCGGGCGCCCGGTTTGCTACGGTCCGGGGACCGGCTCCGTTCGCGGGCCGGTCCCGACGAGACGCGCCGTACCGGGCCCGGAAAGACGACGCACCCCCGCAGTCGAACTCACGGAGGTGCCGTCATGGCCTGGATCCTGCTCGTCGTCGCCGGTCTCGTCGAGGTGGCCTGGGCGATCGGCCTCACTTTCACCGAGGGCTTCACCCGGCTGTGGCCCAGCGTGCTGACCGCCGCCGGGTTCGCCACCAGCATGGTGCTGCTGGCCCTCGCCGTGAAGACCCTGCCGATCGGTACCGCCTACGGCGTCTGGGTCGGCATCGGCGCGGCGGGCGCCGCCGTCGTCGGCATGCTGGTGCTGGGCGAGCCGGTGACCGCGGCGCGGGTCTTCTTCATCGCGCTGCTGCTGGTGGCCGTGGTCGGTCTCAAGGCCACCTCGGGCCACTGACCGGGCGGGCCACGGACCGGGGCGGACCGTTGACCGGTCCGGGCCACCCACCGGGGCCGGCGGGCGGTTCGGGCGGTTCGGGCGGTCCTAGAGGTACAGACCGGTGGAGTCGTCGGTGTCCTGGAGGCGTTCGGCGGCCACGGCGTGCAGATCGCGTTCGCGCATCAGGACGTAGGCGACTCCCCGCACCTCGACCTCGGCGCGGTCCTCCGGGTCGTAGAGCACCCGGTCCCCGGGCTCCACCGTGCGCACGTGCTGGCCGACGGCGACCACCTCGGCCCAGTCCAGCTTGCGTCCCACGGCGGCGGTGGCGGGGATCACGATGCCGCCGGAGGAGCGGCGCTCGCCCTCGCCGGTGTCGGTCCGTACGAGCACACGGTCGTGCAGCATCCGGATCGGCAGCTTGTCATCGTGCGCGGAGGCGGAGGTCTTTGGGCTCACCCGGAGACCGTATCTCAGCGCCTCACTTGCGGTGGCGGCGAGCCCGCCGCCCGCCGGGCCTGCGCCGGGAGGAGAGGGTGAGGGCGCCGCCGACCAGGACGGCGGTCAGCACCGCGGCCGGTACGACCCGCTCCAGCCGCGGGGCGCCGTCCTCGCTGACGAACTGGGCCCGCACGTCGGACACCGCACGGTTGGCGACCACGTACGCACGCCCCGCGGTGCGGTCCACCGCGGCGGCGGCCCGTGCCTTGGCGTCGCCGACGATGGTCTTCGGGTGAACGCGTACGGCGATCTCGTCCAGCGCGACGGCGAGTTCCTGCCGCCTGCGGATGATGTCCGCCTCGATGTCCGCGGGGGTCCTGGCTTCCGGCACCGAGCTGCCTCCGTCGCTGTCAGTCCTGCGTCCTACCGTGTGTCAGCGGCCATCCTGTCAGCTCGCCGGGGCCGCCGCCCCACGGCACCCCCGATCGACGGCCTCCGGCTACGCTCGGGCAGGGTCGGCCCCGCCACCACCGCGGAAGAGGTACCGCATGTGCAGGTGAGTACCGCGGTGGCCGCCGGAGGAAACCCACAGGAGACGAAGGAGCCCCGATGAGCGCACGACTCGAGCCCGGCGACACCGCCCCCGACTTCACGCTGCCGGACGCCGACGGCAAGGAGGTCTCGCTGGCCGGCCACCGGGGCCGCAAGGTGATCGTCTACTTCTACCCGGCGGCGCTGACGCCCGGCTGCACCAAGCAGGCCTGCGACTTCACCGACAACCTCGAACTGCTGGCCGGTCAGGGCTACGACGTCATCGGCGTCTCCCCCGACAAGCCGGAGAAGCTGGCGAAGTTCCGGGAGCAGGAGTCGCTGAAGGTCACCCTCGTCGGCGATCCCGGCAAGGAGACGATGGAGGCGTACGGTGCCTTCGGCGAGAAGAAGCTCTACGGCAAGACCGTCACCGGCGTCATCCGCTCCACCGTCGTCCTGGACGAGGAGGGCCGGGTCGAGCGGGCGCTGTACAACGTCAAGGCCACCGGGCACGTCGCCAAGCTGCTCAGGGACCTGGGGCTGGCTTCGGAGTGATCGTGCGCCGCCTCCGGAAACGGTCCGTATAGGGAGGTGAAGCGGGTGGTACCCATGGGGAATGAAGCACGAGGACCAGCCCCCGGATCCGGCCGCGCTCAAGCGGCACCGGTACCTCTTCCGCGCCGTACGCCGCAGGCGGGATCCGAAAGTCCGCCTCAGCGACATCACCGTGACGGACGAACCGACGGTCAAACGTGCCACCAAGGCCGCCGCTGTCGGTAATGCCATGGAGTGGTTCGACTTCGGGATCTACGCCTATCTCGCGGTCACCATCGGCAAGGTCTTCTTCCCCGGCGGCGGCAGCACCCAACTGCTCGCCTCGTTCACCGCCTTCGCGGCCTCCTTCCTGGTGCGTCCGCTGGGCGGACTCTTCTTCGGTCCGCTCGGCGACCGCATCGGCCGCAAGAAGGTGCTCGCCCTGACGATGGTGCTGATGGCGGCGGGCACCTTCTGCATCGGGCTGATCCCCTCCTACTCCTCCATCGGCCTCGCCTCACCGGTACTGCTGCTGCTGTGCCGGCTGGTGCAGGGCTTCTCCACCGGCGGCGAGTACGGCGGCGCCGCCACCTTCATCGCGGAGTACGCGCCGGACAGACGGCGCGGCTACTTCGGCAGCTTCCTGGAGCTGGGCACCCTCACCGGCTACACCGGCGCCGCCGCACTGGTGCTGGTGCTGAACACCGCGCTGGGCGACGACGCGATGCTGCGCTGGGGCTGGCGCATCCCGTTCCTGGTCGGCGGGCCGATCGGGGTCGTGGGGCTGTATCTGCGGATGAAGCTGGACGAGACCCCGGCCTTCCGGAAGCGCGCCGAGCAGCTCGCTCCCTCCCCCGAGGCGGGCGCAGCGGAGGCGAACGAGCCGAGGCTCTCGGAGAACATGCCGCAGAGGGAGCTGAAGTCAATCTTCTCCGAGCAGTGGCGCACGCTCCTGCTGTGCATCTGCCTGGTGGCCGCCTACAACGTCACCGACTACATGCTGCTCTCGTACATGCCGGCCTATCTGACCGACTCCCTCGGGTACGAGAACTCGATGGAGCTGGTCGCGGCCATCATCACGATGGTGGCGATGGCGGCGGTCATCCAGCGGATCGGCCACCTCAACGACCGCTTCGGCCGCAAGCCCGTCCTGATGGCGGGCATGGTCGGCTTCTTCGTGCTGACCGTCCCGGTCTTCGCCCTCTTCCAGCAGGGCAGCTTCGCCGCGGTGCTGATCGGGCTGCTGGTGCTCGGCGCCTGCCTGGTGTGCCTGCTGGGCACGATGTCGGCCACGCTGCCCGCGCTCTTCCCCACCGATGTGCGCTACGGCTCGCTCTCCATCGGCTACAACGTGGCGACCTCGCTGTTCGGCGGCACCGCGCCCGGTGTGATGACCTATCTGGTGGACAGTACCGGGGACAACCTCGCCCCGGCCTACTACGCCTCCGGCGCGGCGCTGCTCGGCATCATCGCGGTGTCCCTGATGAAGGAGACGGCCCGGCGTCCGCTGGCCGGCTCACCGCCCTCGGTCAGCACCCCGGAGGAGGCCCGCGCACTGGCCCGGGCCGAGAACCACGAGCCCACGTTCTGACCCGGCGCGCCGGGCCCGGCGCGCCGGCAGGCGACGGCACCGTCCGGCCCCGCGCCGGTGCGCCCGCCCCCGCCCCGGTGCGCGGGCACACCGGCGCAGTACGATACGTGCGCGCGCGAGTGCCGGAATTGGTAGACGGGACGGCTTTAGGTGCCGGTGTCTTCGGACGTGGGGGTTCGAGTCCCCCCTCGCGCACCCTGAGGGAACCTCAGTCCGAGCCGAGCAGTTCCCGGACGGCGGGGGCCAGCGCGCGGAACGCCTCGCCGCGGTGGCTGATCGCGTTCTTCTCCTCCGGGTCGAGTTCGGCGCAGGTCCGGCTCTCGCCCTCGGGCTGCAGGATCGGGTCGTAGCCGAAGCCGCCGGCGCCCGCGGGGGCGTGCCGCAGGGTGCCGCGCAGCCGTCCGCTGACGACCCGTTCGGTGCCGTCGGGCAGGGCGAGGGCCGCCGCGCACTCGAAGTGGGCGGCGCGGTGTGCGGTGTCGATGTCGGCGAGCTGGGCCAGCAGCAGGTCCAGGTTGGCGCCGTCGTCGCCGTGCCGGCCGGCCCAGCGTGCCGAGAAGATGCCGGGTGCTCCGCCGAGTACGTCCACACAGAGTCCGGAGTCGTCCGCGACGGCGGGCAGCCCGGTGGCCCGGGCGAGGGCGTGCGCCTTGAGGAGCGCGTTCTCCGCGAACGTCACCCCCGTCTCCTTGACGTCGGGCACCTCGGGGTAGGCGTCCGCGCCCACCAGGTCCAGTTCGAGGCCCGCGGCGGCGAGGATCGCCTTCAGCTCGACGACCTTGTGGGCGTTGCGGGTGGCGAGGATCAGGCGCTGGGTGCTCATGGCCACCCAGTATCTCCCCGCCCGGGACGCGGTTCAGCCGGGGGTGCAGACCTGTGTCAGCTCGTCGGCCGCGTCGGTCACCGGCCCGGTCCGCGGGGTGCGCCCGGCCTCCACGTCGGAGCGGACGCTGTCGGCCGCCTTCTGCAGCCGGGAGACGGACTCGGCGATGTCGCCGTCGTCCGTCTCCTCGGATATCGCGGCGAGGTTCTTGTCGATCCGGTCCAGGGCCTGCTTCGCCTGGGCCGGGTCCTCGCCCGCGTCGGAGACGGCCTGCCGGAGGTCGTCCACGGAGCGGGCGACGGTCACCGCCGTACCGGCGCAGTCCAGTGTCCGGTCGACGGCCGAGCAGCTCGCCACCGCCGGTACGGTCAGCACGACGGCCGTGACGGCAGCCGCTGTCAGAGCGGTCCTCCTGCGTGACACCTCAGCGTCCCCTCCCCGAGACTGGTCGGGCCGCACGGTTCGACACGTGCGGCCCGCACCCCGTCAGACGCGTAAAGCGGGGGCAAAGTTCCCCACACCGCGCGGATTTCCGGGCGGCGCTCTCTCCGGTTCAGTGCCCCAGCGCCGTGCGCTGCGCGCCGTCGAGCTGGGCGCAGCCGGCGACCGCGAGGTCGAGCAGCCCGTTGAGCTCCTCGCGCGCGAAGGGCTCGCCCTCGGCGGTCCCCTGCACCTCCACGAAGCGGCCGTCGCCGGTGCAGACGACGTTCATGTCGGTCTCGGCGCGCACGTCCTCCTCGTAGCGCAGGTCGAGCATCGGCACACCGTCGACGATACCGACGCTCACGGCGGCGACCGTGCCGGTCAGCGGCTTCGCCTTGGCCTTGACGAGCTTGCGTTCCTGCGCCCAGGCCACCGCGTCGGCCAGTGCGACGTAGGCGCCGGTGATGGCCGCGGTGCGGGTGCCGCCGTCCGCCTGGAGGACGTCGCAGTCGAGCACGATGGTGTTCTCGCCCAGCGCCTTGTAGTCCACGACGGCCCGCAGCGAGCGGCCGACGAGGCGGGAGATCTCATGGGTGCGGCCGCCGATCCGGCCCCGCACGGACTCGCGGTCGCCACGCGTGTTGGTGGCGCGCGGCAGCATGGCGTACTCCGCGGTGACCCAGCCCTCGCCGCTGCCCTTGCGCCAGCGGGGCACGCCCTCGGTGAGGCTGGCGGTGCACAGCACCCGGGTGTCGCCGAAGGAGACCAGGACGGAGCCTTCGGCGTGCTTGCTCCAACCGCGCTCGATCGTGACGGGGCGCAGCTCCTCGGCCGTACGGCCGTCGATACGTGACATGGGGGCGAGCGTATCCCCGGCCGGGGGCGCGGGCCGAACGCGGCCCCGGGCCGCCGGTCCGGCCCGGTACGGGGCCGGTGCGCCGCCGGGGCCGGGCCGTTCGACCGCCCGGGCCGCGCGCGCCCCACGGTCCCCCGGTTCGGGCTCCCGGCTCCGCTCCGGGGTGCCGGGTGGGGTGCCGGGGGCCGCCGGGCGGCGGACGTGGCCGGCCGGGGTGCGGCTCACATCATGTCTTCGATCTCCGCTGCGATGGGGTCCGCGTCGGTGCCGATGACGACCTGGATCGCGGTCCCCATCTTGACCACGCCGTGGGCGCCCGCGCTCTTGAGGGCGGCCTCGTCGACGAGGGAGGGGTCGCCGACCTCGGTGCGGAGGCGGGTGATGCAGCCCTCGACCTCTTCGATGTTCTCGAGCCCGCCGAGTCCGGCGACGATCTTCTCAGCCTTGCTGGCCATGTCCTTCTCCTGTGTTCCCGCCCGGTGGACGCTGTGGCGTTGCTGGCATCGGTGGATCTTTTGTCACGTTAGCCCACGATCAGCCCAGCTTTGCGCGCGCCGGTGCGCTGTCTGGCGAATGATGACGCTTACTGGTGCCGCGAGGGCGTCAGCCGCCGCACGGCGGACTTCCCGCATCCAGTAGTGGTCTACACCAGTATGCGTCAGTCGCCCGGTCGGCGGACGAGCGGCCGACCAGTCAGGAGGGGCCGTGAGCGCCAACGCCGCAGCCGGGCCGGGGAGGAAGTGGACCTCCGGATTCTTCCAGGGCCTGCAGAAGATGGGCCGCAGCCTCCAGCTCCCCATCGCCGTGCTCCCCGCCGCCGGCATCCTCAACCGGCTCGGCCAGCCGGACATCTTCGGCGACGACGGGCTGGGCTGGACGGATGTGGCCAAGGTCTTCCTCGGCGCGGGGAGCGCGCTGCTGGACTCGGCGCTCGGACTGCCGCTGCTGTTCTGCGTGGGCGTGGCCATCGGCATGGCCAAGAAGGCGGACGGCTCGACCGCGCTCGCCGCCGTCGCCGGCTTCCTCGTCTACTACAACATCCTCCAGCAGTTCCCCGACTGCCCCTCCGGCACCAGCTACGACGCCGAACTGGGCACCTGCCTGGCCAAGGACAGCACCGCGGCCGGTGCCGCCTCCTTCCAGAACCCGGGGGTGTTCGGCGGCATCATCGTCGGGCTGCTCACCGCGTGGTTCTGGCAGCGCTTCCACCGGGTGAAGCTCGTGGACTGGCTGGGCTTCTTCAACGGCCGCCGGCTGGTGCCGATCATCATGGCCTTCGTCGCGCTGGTCTTCGCGGTGCTGTGCCAGTGGGTGTGGCCGCCCGTCGGCGACGGGCTCACCAGCTTCTCGAAGTGGATGTCGGACCTGGGCGCCTGGGGCGCGGGGATCTTCGGTATCGCCAACCGGGCACTGATCCCGATCGGGATGCACCAGTTCCTGAACACCTTCATGTGGTTCCAGTTCGGCAGCTACAAGAAGCCGGACGGCGAGATCGTGCACGGCGACATCAACCGCTTCCTGGCCGGCGACCCGGACGCCGGGCAGTTCCTCACCGGGTTCTTCCCGATCATGATGTTCGCGCTGCCCGCCGCCGCACTGGCCATCACGCACGCGGCCCGGCCGGAGCGCCGCAAGGTCGTCGGCGGCCTGATGCTCTCGACGGCGCTGACCTCGTTCGTCACCGGGGTGACCGAGCCGATCGAGTTCTCCTTCCTCTTCGTGGCCCCGGTGCTGTACGTCATCCACGTCCTGCTGACGGGCGTCTCGATGGCCCTCACCTGGGGGCTCGGCGTGCACGACGGCTTCAGCTTCTCCGCGGGGCTGATCGACTACGTCATCAACTGGAGCCTGGCCACCAAACCCTGGCTGATCATCCCGATCGGACTGTGCTTCGCGGTGGTCTACTACGTGATCTTCCGTGTCGTGATCTCCGTGTTCGATCTCAAGACTCCCGGGCGGGAGCCGGAGGAGATCGCAGAGGAGATCGAGAACGACGTCACCCGGTAGCGGCGCTGCACGCGAAGCCGGCGCCTGCGCCTGCGCCGACGGCGGCGGCGCGACCGCCGAGCGGCGCGGGTGCGCGGTGGAGCGAGAGCACTTCGCCGGAGCCGCGGGGCACGAGTGGGCCGCGGCACAGGGCCGCGCGGCCGGACAGCTGGCGGCGGCCCGGTCGGGTGCGCGGCGGTGCCGCTCCGGGCCGCGGGAAGTCGGCCGCCGAAAGGGCGGCGCCGCCGAGGGGGCGGCGCCGGGCGCGCAAGGCGTTGACCCCGTAGCGGGCGAGCCGGCCGGTGCGCCTGCCCGGCCGCCGGGAGATGTCCGGCTCGCCGCCTGGACAGGGCACCGCACCGGGCGCCGGTGACGAGACCCGGCGAGCCGCCGGGAGCGGGGCTGCCGGGTGCCGGCTTCGGCGGCACCGGGCAGCGGCCGAACGTTGCCCAGATCACCCGGAAGAGACCGTTCCGCCGTGCGCCGGGGCCGTGCTACTAATGGTCTACACCACTACGTGGACTAGACCACCAGCGGGCTGCCTCCTCCCTGTGCAGCACCCGCCCCACCTGGAGGAACACCCCCATGAGCACGGACACCGCTGCTCCCGCGAAGAAGCGGGGCTCCGGACTGTTCCAAGGACTGCAGAAGGTCGGACGCAGCCTGCAGCTGCCCATCGCCGTCCTCCCCGCCGCAGGCATCCTCAACCGGCTCGGCCAGCCCGACGTCTTCGGCGACGAGGGGCTGAAGTGGCACGACGTCGCCGCCGCGTTCGCCGGCGCGGGCGGCGCCATCTTCGACAACCTGCCGCTGCTGTTCTGCATCGGCGTCGCCATCGGCTTCGCCAAGAAGTCCGACGGCTCCACGGCGCTCGCCGCGCTCGTCGGCTTCCTCGTCTACAAGAACGTCCTGGAGGCCTTCCCCGTCCACGAGGCCGTGGTCAAGGCGGGCGAGGACACCCCGGCCGTCTACAACGACCCGGGAGTGCTCGGCGGCGTCCTGATGGGGCTGATAGCCGCGGTCGTCTGGCAGCGCTACCACCGCACCAAACTGGTGGACTGGCTGGGCTTCTTCAACGGCCGCCGGCTGGTGCCGATCATCATGGCCTTCGTCGGCCTCGTCGTCGGCGTGGCCTTCACCCTGGTCTGGGGACCGATCGGGGACGCCATCACCGCGTTCGGCGAGTGGATGACCGGGCTGGGCGCCACCGGTGCGGGCATCTTCGGCCTGATCAACCGGGCGTTGATCCCGGTGGGCATGCACCAGTTCCTCAACACGGTCGCCTGGTTCCAGCTCGGTGACTTCACGAACGCCTCCGGGGACGTCGTGCACGGCGACATCGCCCGGTTCTTCGCGGGCGACCCGAGCGCGGGCCAGTTCATGTCCGGCTTCTTCCCGATCATGATGTTCGGGCTGCCCGCCGCCGCGCTGGCGATCGCGCACTGCGCCAAGCCGCACCGCCGCAAGGCCGTGACCGGCATGATGGTCTCGCTCGCGCTGACCTCGTTCGTCACCGGCATCACCGAACCGATCGAGTTCACCTTCATGTTCATCGCACCGGTGCTGTACGTGGTGCACGCGGTGCTCACGGCCGTCTCGATGGCGGTGACCTGGACGCTCGGAGTCCACGACGGCTTCAGCTTCTCCGCGGGCTTCATCGACTACGCCATCAACTGGAGCCTGGCCACCAAACCCTGGCTGATCATCCCGATCGGACTGTGCTTCGCTGCGGTCTACTACGTGATCTTCCGCTTCCTGATCGTGAAGCTGGACATCAAGACCCCGGGCCGCGAACCGGACGACGAGGTCGAGGACCTGACCAAGTGACAGGCGCCGGCGTGCCGCGCGGCATCCGCCGCCGCGGCACGCCGGTCGGTTTCAGACCTCGTACACCGCACCGGCCCGGGCCATCTCCACCGGCCCGGCGAAGACCGCCTTCGCGTCCCGCAGGTTGATCTGCGGATCCGTCCACGGCGGTACGTGGGTGAGCACCAGCCGCCCCGCACCGGCCCGGGCCGCGACCTCCCCGGCCTCCCGTCCGTTCAGATGCAGACCGGGGATCTGCTCCTTGCCGTCCGTGAACGACGCCTCGCACAAGAACAGATCGGCGTCCCGCGCCGCCAGTTCGAGCGCCGGACTGGGCCCGGTGTCACCCGAATACGTGAGGACCCGCCCGCTCTCCTCGTGCTCGACGCGGAACGCGTACGCCTCGACCGGGTGCTCGACCCGCTCCGTGCGCACCCGGAAGGGACCCGCCTCGAAGCCGCCGCCGGGCGTGAGCGTACGGAAGGTGAAGACCTCGCTCATCGACGACTCGGACGGGGTGTCGGCGTAGGCGGTGGTGAGCCGCTGCTCGGTGCCGGGCGGGCCGTACACCGGGAGGGGAGCGCAACGGCCGCCCTCGTGGCGGTAGTAGCGGGCCACGAAGTAGCCGCACATGTCGATGCAGTGGTCCGCGTGCAGATGGCTGAGCGCGATCGCGTCGAGGTCGTAGAGCCCGCAGTGGCGCTGCAGCTCACCGAGCGCGCCGTTGCCCATGTCCAGGAGCAGCCGGAAGCCGTCGGCCTCGACGAGATAGCTCGAACAGGGCGATTCCGTGGACGGGAACGACCCGGAACAGCCGACGACGGTGAGCTTCATGGAGCGGGAACCTCCGTTGACGGCTGCGGGAGAAGTCCCCATCTGGTTGACGAGGGGACTTCCGAGCGTAAGCCGCGCGGGTCGGGTCGGCTCCTCGATGCGGCGGCGGTGTGGGCGGAATCACCAGCCCGGGGTAGCGTCGTTCCCCGGGCGGTCCCCGCGCAAACGCCGCACGGTGTCGGGAGGGACACCCCGGACACCTCGCAGGCGCGGCGGAGGCGGAACGGAAATGGACACCAGGTGGTGGCTGGCGCTCGGCGGCGTCGTGCTGCTCGCGTTCGTGGCGGCGCTCGTGGACGGCCGGGGCCGGCTGGGCCCCCGCCGCCCCGCGGACCCGGGCGGCCGGGGCGGCAAGCCGCGGGCCGAGCGGGCGGCGCCGCGCCCCCGGCCCGGGGAGATCTGGCGGACCAGCCTGCCGGACGGCAGCGAGCCGCTCTTCCTCGTCCTGGCGGTGCGCACGGACGGCGCCCGGCTGGCCCGGCTCACGCCGGAGCCCACCGATCTTCCGGTGCTTCCGGAGGACGCCGCGGCCGGTCCCGCCTATCTGGAGCCGGAGATCCTGGCCGAGGCCGGACTCGGCCGGCTTCTCACCCGCTGCGGCGAGGTCGACCCGGACACCTGGGAGCGGGTCCGGCACCTGGCCGACTGACCGGGTGCCGGAACCGGGACCGGCCCCGGACCGCCGGGGGCCGTGCCGCTACGCCCAGAGCTGGCCCTGGACGGCGGCGACCGCGTCCTCGTCGGACTCGGCGGTGTACAGGCCGGTCGACAGGTACTTCCAGCCGCCGTCCGCCACCAGGAAGACGATGTCGGCGCTCTCCCCCGCCTTCACGGCCCGGCGGCCCACCCCGATCGCGGCGTGCAGCGCGGCGCCGGTGGAGACTCCGGCGAAGATGCCCTCCTGCGCGAGGAGTTCCCTGGTGCGGGTCACCGCGTCCGCGGAGCCGACCGAGAAGCGCGTGGTGAGCACCGACTCGTCGTAGAGCTCGGGCACGAAGCCCTCGTCCAGGTTGCGCAGCCCGTACACCAGGTCGTCGTAGCGCGGCTCGGCGGCCACGATCTTCACGTCCGGACGGTGCTCGCGCAGATAGCGGCCCGCTCCCATCAGGGTGCCGGTGGTGCCGAGGCCCGCCACGAAGTGGGTGACGGACGGCAGGTCCGCGAGGATCTCGGGGCCGGTGGTGGCGTAGTGCGCGCCCGCGTTGTCCGGGTTCCCGTACTGGTAGAGCATCACCCAGTCCGGGTGCTCGGCGGCCAGTTCCTTGGCCACCCGGACCGCCGTGTTGGAGCCGCCCGCCGCGGGCGAGGAGACGATCTCGGCGCCCCACATGGCCAGCAGCTGGCGGCGCTCCTCGCTGGTGTTCTCCGGCATGACGCAGACGATGCGGTAGCCCTTGAGCCGGGCCGCCATGGCCAGCGAGATGCCGGTGTTCCCGGAGGTCGGCTCCAGGATGGTGCAGCCGGGCCGCAACCGGCCGTCCTTCTCGGCCTGTTCGACCATGTGCAGCGCCGGACGGTCCTTGATGGAACCCGTCGGGTTGCGGTCCTCCAGCTTCGCCCAGATCCGCACCTCCTCGGAGGGCGAGAGGCGGGCCAGCCGCACCAGAGGCGTGTTGCCGACCGCCTCGAGCGGGGAGTCGTAGCGCATCAGCGCATGCCCAGGCGTCGGCCGGCCGGCCGCGCACCGGAGCCCCCGGCGACGGCCGGGAGGATCGTGACGCTGTCCCCGTCGCCGAGCCGGGTCGAGATGCCGTCGAGGAAGCGCACGTCCTCGTCGTTGAGGTAGACGTTCACGAACCGGCGCAGCTCGCCGCCGTCCACCAGGCGCGCCTGGATGCCGGTGTGGCGGCTCTCCAGGTCGGTGAAGAGTTCACCGATGGTGGCGCCCGTGCCCTCGACGACCTTCTGGTCGCCGGTGTAGGTGCGGAGGATGGTCGGAATGCGGACCTCGATGGCCATGAGAGAGCTCCCGTCGGAGAGGAAAGAGGGCTGGCTGTTCGGCGGGCGGGCTGCGCGCGCATGCCCCGTACCGCGGGCAGGGGGCTGACGGGGCCCGGGCGCGCAGCGCGGCACCCGAGGGGGCGCACGTCAGGACAGCGGACAGATCGCGCTGGCGAGGCGGCACAGGTCGACGTGCAGGCGCGCCACGAGCACGCTGCCCGGGGCCTTCTCGAATGCGCTCACGTCGGGGACAACCATGGGCTCATCGTAACGATTCCCGGACGGGAAATCGGATGCCGGTTTCATGATGCGGACGGAGGCGTCTCAGAATGGTGGGTGACGGGTCGCTGAGCAGGTGCTCAGTAGCTCTCGACGACCGCGACCTCTTCCTCGGTCACCTCGCCGTCCACGATGCGGAACGAACGGAACGAGAAGGGCCCCTCGTCGTTGCCGCACTCGGCGGTGGAGACGAGCACGTAGTGCGCACCGGGCTCGTTGGCGTAGGAGATGTCCGTCCGAGAGGGGTACGCCTCGGTCGCGGTGTGCGAGTGGTAGATCACGACCGGTTCCTCGTCCCGGTCGTCCATCTCGCGGTAGAGCTTGAGCAGGTCCGAGGAGTCGAACTCGTAGAAGGTCGGCGAGCGCGCGGCGTTCAGCATCGGGATGAAGCGCTCCGGACGGCCCTTGCCGACCGGTCCGGCGATCACACCGCACGCCTCGTCCGGGTGGTCCGCGCGGGCGTGGGCGACGATCCGGTCGTGCAGCTCCTGGGTGATGGTCAGCATGGGGGCAAGGATAAGCACGCGCCCGGCGGCACCCGCCGGACAGGGCTGCCCGGGCCGGACGGACCGGTCGGGGCGGTCGGGGCGGTCGGACCGGTCGGGGCGGACGGGGCGGGGGCCCGGGCGGGCGGGCGTGGCAGTGGTGCCCGGCGCGGGCGGTCAGCGGCGGCGTCCGGGGCCGGGGCCGCTCAGGGCTGCTCCGGCTGCTCGGCCGGGGGCACGGGCGGCGCCGGCCGGGCGAAGACGTGCGGGGTGCGGGCCTTGACCACGAAGTACGAGACGGTCAGCAGCAGCGCCCAGATCGGTGCGGCGTAGAGCGAGACCCGGGCGTCGGGGTCGAAGCCCATCAGCGCGATCACCAGGAAGATGAAGGCCAGGGCCGCCATGCCGGTCCAGGGCGCGCCGGGCATCCGGAAGTCCGAGCGGCGCAGCTCGCCCCGGTCGGCCCTGGCCCGGTAGCGCAGCTGGGAGCAGAGGATCATGATCCAGGCCCACATGCCGGAGATGGTGGCGAAGGAGACGACGTAGTCGAACGCCTTGGACGGCCACTCGTAGTTGATCCACACGCCGACCGACATCAGCGCGGCCGAGGCGGTGGTCCCGACGAACGGCAGCCCGGTGCCGGAGAGCCGGGTGAAGAGCCTCGGGCCCTGGCCGTTGAGTGCCAGGTCGCGCAGCATCCGGCCGGTGGAGTACATCCCCGAGTTGCAGGAGGAGAGCGCCGCGGTCAGCACCACGAAGTTGACGACGGCCGCGCCCGCGGGCAGCCCGATGCGCTGGAACGCGGCGACGAACGGGCTGGTGCCCGGCTCGAACGCGGTCCAGGAGACGACCGAGAGGATGACGGCCAGCGAGCCGATGTAGAACAGCGCGATCCGCCAGGGCACGGTGCGGATCGCCCGGGGCAGTACCTTGGCCGGGTCGGCGGCCTCGCCCGCGGTGACGCCGACCAGTTCGACGGCGAGGAACGAGAACATCACGATCTGCAGCGTCATCAGGGTGCTGCCGACGCCGTTGGGGAAGACCCCGTCGTGCTGGTAGAGGTTGCCGACCGACGCGGTGTCACCGGCCTGCGAGAAGCCCAGTGTGAGCACCCCGAGGCCGATCAGGATCATGCCGACGATCGCGGTCACCTTGATCATCGAGAACCAGAACTCCAGCTCCCCGAAGAGCTTCACGGAGATCAGATTGATGCCGTAGAGGGCGACGGTGAACACCAGTGCGGAGATCCACGGCTGGACGCTCCACCAGTAGTTCACATAGGTCGCGGCGGCCGTCACCTCCGTGATGCCGGTGACGACCCAGAAGAGCCAGTAGGTCCAGCCGGTGACGAACCCCCAGTAGGGCCCGAGCAGTTCGCGCGCGTACTCGGAGAACGAGCCGGAGACCGGGCGGTACATCAGCAGTTCGCCCAGCGCGCGCATGATCACGTAGATGACGGCGCCCGCGACGAGGTACGCCAGGATGATGCTCGGTCCGGCCTTGTGGATGGACTTGCCCGCCCCCAGGAAGAGCCCGGTCCCGATGGCGCCGCCGATGGCGATCATCTGGATCTGCCGGCCGCCGAGCCCCCGCCGGTAGCCCTCCGGCGAGCCGCTGCCGGGAGTCGCGCCGCCGGCGGCTTCCGCCGCGGTGCCGGACGTCGGGTCCGGTACCGGATCGTGGTCCTCGACCTCGGAGGTCATCTGGTGCGCCTTTCGCCGTGCCGGTCCGGCCCGCTCCGGATCGCGCCCGATCCCCGGCCGGAGTCGTCCGGGCAGGCGGCCGGCCCGCGGTGCGCCGCCGTGCGCCGCCGTGCGGCAGGGGCGGCACCCGGGGCCGCAGCCGGACGTGGGGAGACGTACCACGCGGAGCGGTCGGCGACGCAGGAGACACGGCACGGAGGCGACGGAGACGGCCGGGCCCGGGAGGCGGCGCGGCGGACCGCCCTGGCGGTCGCCTCGGAGGGTGCACCGCGCCGACGTGCGGCGCGGGGGCCGTCCGGCACCGCGCACGAATACCCGACCGGGTGAACGGCGCGGACACCAGGCGCACCCGTCATGGCTATGCCGTGCCGGGCCCGCTGCTCCCGGGCCACACCGGGCCGTGCCAGGAGCCGGCCGGGATTCCGCGTCAGGAACCGGCCGAGCGCGCTTCGGCGGCCCCCGTGCGGGGGCCGCCGAAGCGGTGGCTTCCTCCGGAGCGCGTCAGTCCTCGCCGGTACCCGGCAGCAGCGTCTCCACCAGGGTCTCCTGCAGACCGCCCAGCCACAGGTAGGCCATCACCATGGGCTTGCGCTCGTCGCTGTCGGGCAGCCGGTAGAGCTCGTCGTCGCTGTCGTCGCTCACCTCGAGGCGGGTGCCGATGGCCAGCCGCAGGTCGTTGAGCGCGCCCAGCCACTGCTGGGACTGCTCCGGGGTCAGGGTGAGCACGGCGCCCCGCTCCCCCGGCGTCAGCCCGTCCAGCGCCCGAACCACCGCGAGCCCGGCCGCCCGCTTGTGGGCCCGCAGGTCGTTCTCGGTGTAGCGGCGGAACTCAGCGGAGGCGGCCCGGTCCTGCTTGGCCCGCGCCGCCTCGCCGCTGCCGGGCTCCAGGTCCTCGGCGGGCGCGGCAGCCGGGCCGGGACCGTAGGCGTCGGGGAAGAGCCGGGCCAGCACCGGGTCGGCGGGCGGCTCGCTGGACCCCTCGGCGAACGGCGGCCAGGAGACCGCCTCGATGCCCGCCAGCTCCTCCTCCATGCTCGCGCCACCCGCCGTACCGGAGGACCCGGCATCCTGCGGGGGCTGCGGCTGGTCGGCGGGTTCGCTGCCCGGGCCGATCAGCTCCAGGAGCTGCACCGCGAGGCTGCGCAGGATCGAGATCTCCACCTCGTCCAGCGCGATGGCGGCGCCGCCGTCCCCGGTCGGCTCGAAGTGCCCGGCCATCAGCGGTCCTGGGTGAGCGTGGCCCACAGACCGTAGCCGTGCATGGCCTGCACGTCGCGCTCCATCTCCTCGCGGGTCCCGCTGGAGACGATGGCGCGCCCCTTGTGGTGGACGTCGAGCATCAGTTTCTTCGCCTTCTCCTTCGAATAGCCGAAGTACGCCTGGAACACGTACGTCACGTAGCTCATGAGGTTGACCGGGTCGTTGTGCACGACGGTCACCCAGGGCACATCCGGTTCGGGAACCTCTACGGGTTCCTCGGTGGTCTCCGGGCGCTCGATCTCCGTGGGGGCGACACTCACGGGTCCCATGCTGCCACTCGGCACCCGGGGGCGCCCAAACAGCTCCCCCGAGCCCCGTATATCGTCAGGCTGACGAGATCCGGGGTACGCTCGCAGCGACCGACCCGAACACACGAGGTGAGGCAGCAGTGCTGGATTCCCCAGGGGGGCAGCCCCCGCACGACTCCCGGCAGGAACACGCCCGGCGGATGGAGACGGGGCTGCCGGTGGAGGTGCCGTCCACCGCGCTCTTCACCGACCAGTACGAGCTGACCATGCTGCAGGCCGCGCTGCGCGCCGGGACCGCCGAACGCCGCTCCGCCTTCGAGGTCTTCACCCGCCGGCTGCCCGAGGGTCGCCGCTACGGTGTCGTCGCGGGCACCGGACGGGTGCTGGACGCGGTGGAGAACTTCCGCTTCGACGGCCAACTGCTCGACTTCCTGCGCGAGACGCGGGTGGTGGACGAGCCGACCCTCGAACGGCTGGCCGACTACCGCTTCGGCGGCGACATCCTGGGCTACCCGGAGGGCGAGGTCTACTTCCCCGGCTCCCCGATCCTGCGGGTGGAGGGCACGTTCGCCGAGTGCGTGCTGCTGGAGACGGTGATCCTCTCCATCCTCAACCACGACTCCGCCGTGGCGGCCGCGGCCTCCCGGATGGCGGTGGCCGCGGCCGACCGCCCGCTGATCGAGATGGGCGCCCGCCGCACCCACGAACTCGGCGCCGTGGCCGCCGCCCGGGCGGCCTACGTCGGAGGCTTCGACACCACCTCCGACCTGGCAGCGGGCTTCCGCTACCGCATCCCCACCGTCGGCACCAGCGCCCACGCCTTCACGCTGCTGCACGACACCGAGCGGGACGCCTTCACCGCGCAGGTCGACTCCCTGGGCAGCGGTACGACCCTGCTGGTGGACACCTACGACGTGGCCGAGGCGGTGCGCACCGCGGTCGAGGTCGCCGGCCCGGAGCTGGGCGCCGTCCGGATCGACTCCGGGGACCTGCTGCTGGTGGCCCACCGAGTGCGCCAGCAGCTCGACGAGCTGGGCGCGGACCGGACCCGGATCGTGGTCACCAGCGACCTGGACGAGTACGCCATCGCCTCGCTGGCCGCGGCCCCGGTGGACGCCTACGGCGTGGGCACCCAGCTGGTCACCGGCAGCGGGCACCCGACCTGCTCGATGGTCTACAAACTGGTGGCCCGCGCCGACTCCGACACCCCCGGGGCACCGCTCCGTCCGGTGGCCAAGCGGTCGACCGGCGGCAAGACCTCCATCGGCGGCGCCAAGTGGGCCGCCCGGCCGGTGGACGCGGACGGGGTCGCCACGGCGGAGATCGTGGGCACCGGCGAGGTGCCGCCCGAGCTGGCCGAGCACCTCGTCCAGGTGAAGCTGGTCGACCGGGGCACCGTCGTCGGCCGCGAGCCCCTGGACGCCGCCCGTGAACGCCACCGCGCGGCCCGGGCCCGGCTGCCGATGTCCGCGACCCAGCTCTCCCGGGGCGAGCCGGTACTCCCCGTGGAGCACGTGTAACCCCCGGTACGGTGACGCATGCAACCCCCGGTACGGTGAGCCGCGGCGGCGGCGTCCGCACACTGCCGCCGGGCCTCGCAAGTGTCTAGTCTCGGAGGTGACGGGCGGCGGCTCCCTCTGGCATCCGCCGAGGGCGCAACGGCCCACCTCTCCCCGGTCCCGCCCCTCCCAGTCGACCCACCAGCCGAAAGGTGTGCACCATGCACCGGGCCCTGATCGTCGTGGACGTCCAGAACGACTTCTGCGAAGGCGGCAGCCTCGCCGTCGCGGGCGGCGCCGACGTCGCGGCCGCCATCACCGACCTGGTCGGGGACGCCTCCGCCGGTTACCGCCATGTCGTCGCGACCCGGGACGCGCACATCGACCCCGGCGAGCACTTCTCCGCCGACCCGGACTACCGGCACTCCTGGCCGCCGCACTGCGTGGCGGGCACCGAGGGCGTGGGCTTCCACCCCAACTTCACGCCGGCCGTCGCCTCCGGCGCCATCGAGGCGGTCTTCGACAAGGGGGCCCACACCGCCGCCTACAGCGGCTTCGAGGGCGCCGACGAGAACGGCGTCCAGCTGGCGGACTGGCTGCGCCGACGGCAGGTGACCGAGGTCGACGTCGTCGGCATCGCCACCGACCACTGCGTACGCGAGACGGCGCTGGACGCGGCCCGCGCGGGGTTCCGCACCCAGGTGCTGCTCGATCTGACCGCGGGCGTCGCCGAGGAGACCGTCCAGCGGGCGCTGTACGAGCTGCGCGAGGGGGGCGTGGAGCTGACCGGCAAGCCCGTGGTCGCTCCCGCCTAGAGCCGCTCGCGCGCCCTCGGTGAGCGCCCCCGCGCGGGTCCCGCGGGTTGCGTGCGGGGCGCCCCGAGCCCTCGGACCCGCCCCGAGCCCTCAGGCCCGCCCGGAGCCGATGTCGCGCCGGGGCGGCTGCCGCACCGGCCCCGGAACCCGCCGCTCGGCGTCACCCGCCGGTCCTCCGCGCCGCCGGCCTTCCCGCCCCCGGCCGTGCGGCCGGCTCCGGTCGGGAAGCCTGCCGTCGCACGGCTGCCCCCGGCCCCGCGAAGGAGCAGGGGGCAGGGGGCGTCGAAGGACGCGGGGTCAGGCCGGGGTGGCGCGCAGCAGGGCCGCGATGGGGCGCCAGGAGTTGCGGTCGTCGTCCGGGACGGCCCGCCAGACCAGCCCCTCGGGGTGGTGCAGCACCGCCGTGACCTCGTCCGCGGTGGGCGGTTCCGCGTTGCCGCGCAGGTAGATCGCCCGCAGGCCGAGGTTCCGCAGCCTGGTCAGCGCGCGGGCACGGTTCCCGGCGTGCACCAGTACCCGGACGCGCTGCTCCTCGCTGGGTCTGCACACCGCGGCCTCACGCACCGTGTGCGGTTCGTCCGCGAACGCCGACCAGCGCCGCGAGGCCGGCAGCAGCCCGGGGCGTCCCGGGGCGGGTACGACGGCGGAGCGACGGGCTCCGCCCCCGCTCCCGCTCCGCGCGCCCGGGGCTGCGGCACCGGCGGCGGCACTGTGCGGCTCGCGCGGCACCGGAAGCGTCAGCGCGACGATCACGCTGCCGTCCGGAAGCCTGACGAATCCGCCTCCTGACATGATCACCATCTCCCCCGTGAGACTCGTTCGGGTCGGTCGATACGGGGCCGCCCTGAGGCATCCCCACCATGCATCTAAACGCGATCGAGCGCCGATCGCCAGGGGGTAACGGATGATCATGTTTTGACCTGCAACGATGCAAACAAATTCATACCTGGGTTGCACAGGGGTCGCTCACCTGTGCCCGACCACCCGTTTGTGGATCTTCAGGCCCCCCTGACCGTCCGTAACTGTGCCATCTTGTTGACTGTTCTGCACCATTTTACGTGTTTTGTCGCGGCTGATTGAAAGGGCTACTACTTTCGGCGTCGCCATTGGCCCAACCGCTGGCAACAGGGAGAACCGGCCGGAACGTCCGGCTAAGCGGAATCCCCAACTCCCCATCAGATAGCGGGTGCGAACACCGGTGCGGGAGCATGCGCAGCGCACTGGGCCGCCCTCCGCCACCCGCGCCCGACGCGGGCAGCGCGCGACCCGCGCAAGACCCTTCCGCCGTCCGCCAGTTGGGACAACCGGAGTCTCGTGCGCCGGTGCGCCCCCCGTGCAACTACGGCGTGGGTCAGCTCACGCTTGCCGCGCTTTCCGCAAGGGCATGCCGGACCGTAGAGTCGTTCGATGGCGCCCCGTTTGTACCGAGGCAACCCGTAGCGCACATCGACCTGTTCATCCGTTCAGACCGTGCCCACACCCCCCGAGGACGGATCCGCCATGCCGCGTCCGCACCCCGCCCAACTCGTCTACGGCTCGGCCACCGTCATCTGCGCCACGCTCGCCATGCTGCTGCTCTTCGAGATGCGTTCGGGCGCCTGGATCGCCGTGACCGCTCTCGCGTCCCTCGCACTTGGCCTGCTGGTGGCAGTGACCGTCCCCGTCGCCGGACCAACGCTGCGCCGACGCCGGACCGTTGCCCGCGTCCCCGCCGCCGTCGGCTCCCGCGCGCCGGCGCCCCGGCCCGACCCCGCTCCCGCCGCACGGACGGCCGCCGCCCCGGCTCCCGCCGCGACAGCGGGCCTGGGGGCCCGCAACTGACCGTGCCCGCAGCCCTCTCCCGGACTCCCCGGCCGCCGCGCCGGGGGCTCCGGGAGCGCACCGGCCCCGGGCCGGACCGCGGAGCGCGCCGGGGCGGCGGAGCCGTCAGTCCGCCGCGACCACCACCGTGCGGGCCGCCTTGTCGTGCAGGCACTGCTGATAGGGCTTGTCCCAGGTGCAGAAGAGCACGTTCACCAGCCAGAACAGCGAACCCACGCAGGGCACCAGCGGAGGGATCTGGTAGACGGCCGCCCGCAGCCACCCCGGACTACCCGCCGGTACGGCGCCGTTCTGCAGCATCGCGACCCGGACGCGCATCAGCTTCTTGCCGACCGTCTGCCCCGAGTTCGTCAGCATCAGCCCCTCGTAGAGGAAGTAGACGAGGGTGTAGCTGAGCTGAGGCCAGTAGTCGATGCCGGTGTCGGTCGAATAGCCACCCTCCACCACGCCCGCGATGATGCCGATCGGGATGGCGACCAGCAGCGCGTCGATGATCCGGGCCACCAGGCGCTTGCCCCGCGACGCCAGCGGTGCCATCCCCGCCAGCGGGTCCGCGGCACCCTCCGGCCCCCCGTACGGGTTGTCGTAGGGGCTCCCGCCGCCGCCCGGCCCGCCTGGACCACCGCCGTAGCCGCCGCCGTAGCCGTCTGCGGGACCGCCGCCGGCCGGAGGCGGCGGCGGATTGCCGTACGGCGTACCCGGTCCGCCCGGTGGCGGGGCCCCGGGGCCGGGCGGTTCCTGCCCCGGCGGCTGTCCGCCCGCGGCGGGGCGCTGCGGCTCCTGCCCCGGCTCCTGCGGCTTCCGGAACGGATCGTTCTCCGGCTGGTCCGTACTCATGGCCCGAGTGCACCGCCCCCGGGAGGCCGCCGCATCCGGGGCGGGCTGTTCGAGGGACGGGAAGGTCCGTTCACCTCAATTCCCCGAGGCGCCGCACCTCGCGGAATGCCGCACCACAGCGGGTGCCGCGGCTCAGCGGGTGCCGCGACTCAGCAGGTGCCGCGACTCAGCAGGTGCCGCGACTCAGCAGGTGCCGCGACTCAGCAGGTGCCGCGACTCAGCAGGTGCCGCGACTCAGCAGGTGCCGTGCCGGGCGGGTCCCCGCCTCGGCACGCCCCGCCCCGGGCCCGGCACCCGCGCGGTCACAGCCTCAGCTCACCGCCGCCCGCGCGCCCCTTGGCGACGAACGTACCGGCCACCTTGTCGTGCCAGCACTGCCGCCAGGGCCGGTCGAACAGGCACCACGCGGCGTTGACCACGCCGACCACCAGCAGCCCCAGCACCCCGTGCACCAGCCAGCGCAGCACGGCCTTGCCGAACGAGGGCTTTCCGTAGCCCTCGATGTTCACCACCGAGATCCCGAACAGCTTCTTGCCCAGCGTGCGGCCCCACCGGGCGGTCGGCAGCACCTCGTAGACCAGTCCGAAGACCAGTACGGCCCCCAGGACCAGCGCCAGATAGCCGCCCGTCGTGCCGTCGACGAGCCACACCCGCTGGGTGACGCCCGCCTGCTCCACGGCCTCCACCTTGGCGTCAATGTGGTCGATCGTCCGGTCCACGAACGGGAACGCGGCCCCCACGGCCACCCCGAGCGTCAGCACGAGGTCGACCAGGCGCGCACCGAGCCGCATGCCCAGCGAACCGGGCCGCACCTCCTGCTGCGCAGCCCGCGCGAACGGGTCGTCGGCGGGCGGCCGCCACGGGGTGACCACGTCCTGCCCCGGGGACTGCGGCTGGGCGGGCGACCCCGCCGGCTGCGACCAGGAGGGAGCGGCCAACTCCGGCGGCCGACCGGACTGCCGGGCGGCGGGCGGGTGCCCTGCCTGGTCCTGCCCCGGCCCGGGCACCGGGGCGAGCCCCGCAGGCGGTCCCTGCTGCGCGGGGAGCGCCACCGGGCCCGCGCCGAGCGCCGTCTGCTGCCCCGGCCGCTCCGCCACGGCCCCGGCCGCCCCCTGCGCGGGTGCCGGTCGGCCGGACCCGGGTGTCTGGCCGGGGGCGGGCGCGGGAGCGCCGCCGGTACCGGACGGGTTCGGCTCGACCCGGTCCGGGGCGGATCCGCCCGCGGAGGGGCGGCCGTTCTCCGGCGCCTGGCTCTGTGCCGGGATCGCCGCCGCACCGCCCGACGGTGCGGACGCCGCGGCGGGGGCGGACTGCCCGGGCAGGTTCACGGCCGTCGACACCGGACGGTTCGGGGCCGGGTCCGGCACCGGAGCGGCGCCGGATGCCCCGCCCTCCGCCGCCGCGTCGGGAGTCGGTGCAGACCGTGCAGACGGCGCGCCGCCGGGGGCGGCGGCGTCCGCTGCCGGAGCCGAGTGGGCGGGCGCCCCGGCCTGCGGGGTCCGGTCGCCGGTGCGGAGCACCTCGGAGCGGCGCAGGCCGACCGTCTTCTCCCGGCCGCCCGGCTGCGGAGCCTCAGGCGCCGGACCTGGTTCGCGTTCGGTGCGCTCCGCCGCCCGCGCGTCGCCGCCCCAGTCGCCCCGGGGGTCGGCGGCGGGCGGCCCGAAGCCGCCCTGCGGCGGGCTCGACTGCCCCGGACCGGACTGCGGCCGGGCCGGGGCCGGTCCGGGCGATCCACCGGACGCCGCGGGTTCCGGGCCCGGGACCGGCCTTCGCTGCGGGCCGGGCCCGTCCCCGTCGCCGCCCTCGTCCAGGAAGACCGGGCCGGTCTCGTCCGCCGTCGAGCGGCGGGGGCTCGGCGGGCCCGCGGGGCCCTCCTGGCCACCGGTGGCGGGCGGGGCGGGAGCCGCCGCGGGCGAGGACGCCACGGGTGGCGGCGCGGGCATGGGTTCACCCTCACGTGGCTCGGGGCGGCTGGTCCCGGGCACCCAGGACGAGCCGTTCCAGTAGCGGATGTATCCGGGGATGGACGGATCCGGATAGTACCCAGCACGGGGCACCTCACCATGAGTACCGGAGGGTCCCACAGCCCCCAACTCCCCTCACGCACGAAGCATTCGACCGGGCCGCGGTGGTGCGGCCGCACGACCCGCCGCCGGCGGCGCGGCGGGCTCCTCCTCACCGTCCGGGAAGGACGGTAAGGAGGACAGTAACGAAGAAGACCGCGCGGGGCGGAAGCAGCCGCCGCGTGGCCCGCCTTCGAGGGACCCGCCGGCACCCCGCCGACCGCGGCCCGACCAGGCGGAATCGCGCCCGGTCACGCCCTCGGAGCGGCCTCGGCGGCCACCGGGAGGTCACCCGCGCGGGGTGCCCGGCGAAAAACTTCCGCGAACCCGTGTAAGAAACCGCGCCCTGCTGCCTCTTGTCCGGTGCGGGCCCCTTTCCGGCGGCCCGCACCGGGGATCCGGGGATCCGGGGAGCACACGAAAGGGCGCACAGTATGCACACCGTCGTCGAACGCGAAGTGGAGATGAGGCTCGTCCTCGCGCCGGAGCTCAGCGTGGCCGTACCGGCCCGGCTCAGCTACCGCACGGACGACCCCTACGCCGTCCACATGACTTTCCATATCCACTCCGACACGCCCGTCCGCTGGACGTTCGCCCGCGAACTGCTGGTCGAGGGGGTGGCGCAGCCGTGCGGGGACGGCGACGTACGGGTGTGGCCGACCTCGGTGGCGGACCGCGACGTGCTCTGCCTGGCGTTGAGTTCGCCCAACGGGGACGCGCTGCTGGAGGCGCCGTCCCACGTGGTGGCCGACTGGCTGGAGCGGGTGCTGCGGGCGGTGCCGCCGGGCAGCGAGTCGGAGGCGCTGGGTCTGGACGAGCAGTTGACCGGCCTGCTGGAGCAGTGACCCGGCTGCCGGGGTGACCGGCGTGGCGGCAGCCGCCCGCCCGGGTTCCGGCGGGCGGGCGCTGCGGGGTGCCCGCGTCCCGGCGGCCCGGGCCGCCGGGACGGGCCGGTGGGGGCTCAGGCGGCGGGCTCCGCGGGCCGGGCCGCCGGATCGACCGGCCCGGCAGGTGCCGCGGACTCCGCGACGGCCGGTGCCGGGGCCTCCGGACGGGCGGGGACGGCCGGGGAGCGCCACGTCCGGCACAGCAGGGCGGCCAGCGCGCCTGTGAGCATCAGTCCGGCTGCCACGTACAGGGCACGGTCGGCGCCGTGGGCGAGGGCCTGCGCGGGATCCGCGCCGGGCGCGGTGGTGGACACCGCGAGGGTGAGCGAGAGTCCCATGGACGAACCGAGGTAGCGCGCCGTGTTGTTGGCCCCGGAGCCCATGGCGGTCCGGTCCGCGGGGACGCTCTCGACGGCGAGCCGGGGCAGGGCCGCGTTGAGCAGCCCGCTGCCGACGCCCGCGACGAAGAAGCCGGGCACGGTGCGGGCCCAGGAGCCGGCGGCCAGCGCGCCCAGCATCGTCAGTGCGCCGACGGCGGAGAGTGCGAAGCCGAGCGCGAGTTGGTGCCGGGCGGCGAACCGGGGCGGCAGCCGGCGCACCTGGAGGGCCGCGAGCAGCGCCGTGCCGGACCACAGCAGGAAGAGCCAGGAGGTGCCCAGTTCGGACATGCCGAGGGACTGCTGCAGCAGTGCGGGCAGGTAGCTGAACAGGCCGATGACGCCGAGCCCGGTGAACAGGGCGCCGCTGGTCGCGGCGAGGAAGGCCGGGCGGCGGAGGAGCTTCGGGTCCAGCAGGGGCGCGCCGGCTCTGGTCTCCGCCGCGGCGAAGGCGGCGAACAGGGCGAGGGCCGCGGCGGCCGGGCCCAGGACCTGCGGACGCAGCCAGCCGTCCCGGCCCAGCGTGAGGGCGGCGAGCAGCGCGGTCAGCGCGGGCCCGAGCAGCAGGGCACCGGCCAGGTCCGGGCGGCCGGGGCGGGGGTGGCGGGACTCGGTGAGGACGCGGGCCGAGCACACGGTGAGGAGGAGCGCGGCGGCGGCGTAGAACGCGTAGCACAGGCGCCAGTCGACGGTGCCGAGTGCGGCGGAGACCACCGGCCCGACGGCGATGCCGCCGCTGAGGGCCGCTCCCCACACTCCGGTGGCCCGGATGCGCGCCGGTCCTGCCGGGAAGGCGTGGGCGAGCAGTCCGAGGCTGCTGGCGAGGACGGCGGCCCCGGCGGCTCCCTGGGCGACCCGGGCCAGGGTGAAGCCGAGGGTGCCGGTGGCGAGGGCGCCCAGCGCGACGGTGACCGTCAGCGCGCCGAGGCCGCCGACGAAGACCCGTTTGCGCCCGTGGTCGTCGGCGAAGCTGCCCGCGACCAGGAGCACGGCGGCGAGGCCGAGCGGGGTGCCGTTGAGCAGCCAGGGGCGGCCCGCGAGCGAGGTGCCGAGGTCGGCGGTCATGCCGGGGAGGGTGAGCATCGGCGCCGTGTAGTCCATGAGCACGACGAAGGTGGCCAGGCTGGTGGCGGCCAGCACGGCGCCGGGACGGGCGCCGGACGGTCTCGGTGCGGTCGGCACGAGGAGGCTCCTCGGAGTAGGCAGGCGGGCGGGGAGGCAGACAGCGGGCAAGTGAGTTCGTTCATTGAACTCGCTTGCCCGGGGCAGACTAGCACCCAAGGTTCAATGAATGAATCCGCTTCTTGGTAAGCTGGCGGCCATGGCGCTGAAGAAGGACTACGCGGCCCAGGACTGCGCGCTCGCCCGCACACTCGAACTCGTCGGCGAGCGGTGGACCATGCTGGTCGTGCGCGACGCCTTCTACGGCGTGCGCCGCTACAGCGACTTCCTCGCGCACCTGGACATCCCGCGCGCCGTGCTCTCCACCCGGCTGCGCACCCTCACCGAGTCCGGCGTCATGGAGCGGCGCCGGTACGAGGCGTCCCCGCCCCGGGACGAGTACGTCCTCACCGAGCCGGGCCGCCGCCTGTGGCCGGCGCTGTTCGCGCTGCTCACCTGGGGGCAGCAGTTCGCCTCCCGGGGCGCCCCGGCGCGCCGGCTGTACGTGCACGCCGACTGCGGGCAGGAGTTGGGCCCCGGCGGCGGGTGCGCGGCCTGCGGATCGGTCGCGGTGCCGCCGCAGGACGTGGAGGTGTACCCCGCCCCCGGCACCGACGGCCCCACGGCCCGCCAGGACGCCGTCAGCCGCGCCCTGCTGCGTCCGCACCGGCTGCTGGAGCCGCTGGACCTCTAGGAGCTCCCGGCGCGCGCCGGCACCGCCCTGGCGAAGCGGGCTCGCCGAGGTGTGCCGGGCGCCGACCGGAGGAGCCCGGACGGCGCTCCGGACCGCCGACGCGGGAGCCGGACCGCCCTCGGCAGGTCCTCAGAACAGCTTTCCCGGGTTCAGGATCCCGGTCGGGTCGAAGGCGGCCTTGACCGCCCGGTGGAGTCCGAGGCTCACCTCGCCCAGTTCCTGCGCCAGCCAGTCCTTCTTCAGCAGTCCGACACCGTGTTCACCGGTGATCGTGCCACCCAGCCGCAGGCCCAGTTCCATGATCGCGTCGAAGGACTCGCGTGCCCGGCGGACCTCGTCCTCGTCGGCGGCGTCGAAGCAGACGGTGGGGTGGGTGTTGCCGTCCCCGGCGTGCGCGCAGACGCCGATGGTCAGCCCGTACCGCTCGGCGATCTCCGCGGTCCCCTCCAGCATCTCGGCCAGCCGGCTGCGCGGTACGCACACGTCGTCGATCATCGAGGTGCCCTTGACCGCCTCCAGGGCGGTCAGCGCGGCCCGCCGCGCCTGGAGCAGCAGTTCGGACTCGGCGGGATCGGCGGCCGGTACCACCTCGCTCGCGCCCGCGGCCGTGCACAGCTCTCCCACGGCGCGCAGCTCCGGGGCGGGGTCGGGGGTGTCGAAGGCCGCGAGGAGCAGCGCCTCGGTGGTCTCGGGGAGCCCCATCTTCGTCATGTCGTTGACGGCGCGCAGCGTGGTGCGGTCCATCAGCTCCAGCAGCGCGGGCGTGTGGCCCGCCGCCATGATCCGGCACACGGCGTCGCAGGCCGCGGCCGCCGAGGGGAACTCCGCCGCCAGGGCGAGCTGCCGGGGCGGCTGGGCGCGGAGTCCGAGGACGGCGCGGACGACGATGCCCAGGCTTCCCTCGGAGCCGACGATCAGCCTGGTGAGGTCGTAGCCGGCCACGCCCTTGGCGGTGCGGCGGCCGGTGGACAGCAGCCGCCCGTCGGCGAGCACGACGTCGAGGCCGAGTACATACTCGGCGGTGACGCCGTACTTCACACAGCACAGGCCGCCGGAACCGGTGCCGATGTTGCCGCCGATGGTGCACGTCTCCCAACTGGAGGGGTCCGGCGGGTAGCTGAGGCCGTGCTCGGCCACCGCGCGGGAGAGCCGGGCGTTGACGACGCCCGGCTCCACCACGGCGATCCGGTCGACGGGATCGATCTCCAGGATGCGGTCCATCCGGACGAGGGAGAGCAGCAGGCAGCCCTCCACCGCGTTGGCGGCCCCCGAAAGCCCCGTTCTGGCGCCCTGCGGCACCACCGGGACCTGCCGGGCGTGCGCGGTGCGCAGCACGTGCCGCACCTGCTCCACGGTGCGCGGCAGCACGAGCGCGGCCGGGCGGCCCGCGGGGCAGAAGCCGGCCGTGTCGGCGGCGTACGCGCGCAGGACGTCGGGGTCGGTCTGCACCGCGTCGGCGGGAAGTGCGGACCGGAGCTGTTCGAGGAGCTCGCTCATTCCCTCAGCGTGGCAGCGCACTTGCGCCCGGGGAAGCCCCGCAGCCCCCTGTGCTGGGGGCTTCCCCGCCCACCCGGCGCGCGCACGGCGGGCTACAGGTTGCCGCGGCGTTCCTGCTCCCTCTCGATGGCCTCGAAGAGCGCCTTGAAGTTGCCCTTGCCGAAGCCCATCGAGCCGTGCCGCTCGATGATCTCGAAGAAGACGGTGGGCCGGTCCTGGACCGGCTTGGTGAAGATCTGCAGCAGGTAGCCGTCCTCGTCACGGTCGACGAGGATCTTCAGCTCGCGCAGCGTCTCGACCGGCACCCGGGTCTCGCCCGCCCACTCCCCCAGCGTGTCGTAGTAGGTGTCGGGGGTGTCCAGGAACCGCACACCGGCAGCGCGCATGCTCCGCACGGCGGAGACGATGTCGTTGGTGGCCAGGGCGATGTGCTGGACGCCGGAGCCGCCGTAGAACTCCAGGTACTCGTCGATCTGGGACTTCTTCTGGGCGACGGCGGGCTCGTTGATCGGGAACTTCACCTTGAGCGTGCCGTCGGCCACGACCTTGGACATGAGCGCGGAGTACTCGGTGGCGATGTCGTCGCCGACGAACTCCTTCATGTTGGTGAAGCCCATGACCCGGTTGTAGAACTCGACCCACTCGTTCATCCGGCCGAGTTCGACGTTGCCGACGCAGTGGTCGATGGCCTGGAAGAAGCGCCGCTCGGGGGGTTCGACGATCGGGTCCATGGCGGCGAAGCCGGGCAGGTAGGGGCCGTCGTACCCGGTGCGTTCGACCAGGGTGTGCCGGGTCTCGCCGTAGGTGGCGATGGCGGCCCGCACCACGACGCCGTGCTCGTCCTTGGTCTCGTAGGGCTCCTCGAGGCCGCGGGCGCCGTGTTCGACGGCGTACGCGTAGGCGGCCCGGGCGTCCGGGACCTCGATGGCCAGGTCGACGACGCCGTCGCCGTGTGCGGCGACGTGGTCGGCCAGGAAGCGGCCGCGCTCGCTGGTGGGGCGGATGACGGAGGTGAACACGAACCGCGCCGAGCCGGACTCCAGCACGTAACTGGCCGTCTCCCGGCTGCCGTTCTCCGGACCGGCGTAGGCGACGGCACGCATGCCGAAGGCCGTGGAGTAGTAGTGCGCTGCCTGCTTCGCGTTGCCGACGGCGAAGACGACCGCGTCCATCCCCTTGACCGGGAAGGGATCTGCCTGCCGTGCGGTCTCGGGGGGTGCCGGGTGGGTGGTCTTTCCGGATGCAGCAGTCATGGCGGCAGCGTCCCGCCGGGCCACAAGGTGCGCAATAGTTTGCGTTTCGACTGGGCAGGTTGTTCAGTGGAACACGGGACTGGGCGGACGATGTGTGCAATATGTGCAGCGCCTCCGCGCACTATGCCGACACTCACGGAGAGGCAACCCATGGGCATCGACCGATTGGACGGACGGCTGCTCGAACTGCTCGCCGAGGAGCCCCGGATCGGCGTGCTGGAGCTGTCCCGGCGGCTCGGCGTCGCGCGCGGCACGGCACAGGCGCGGCTGGACCGGCTCACCTCCAGCGGCGCCATCCGCGGCTTCGGCCCGCAGGTCGACCCGGCGGCGCTCGGCTACCCCGTCACCGCCTTCGCGACGCTGGAGATCAGGCAGGGCCAGGGCGCGGAGGTACGGGCGCACCTGGCCACCGTCCCCGAGGTGCTGGAACTGCACACCACCACCGGCAGCGGCGACATGCTCTGCCGCCTGGTCGCCCGCTCCAACGCCGACCTCCAGCGGGTCATCGACCGGGTCGTGGGCATCGAGGGCATCGTCCGCGCCTCCACGGCCATCGTCATGGAGAACCCGGTACCGCTGCGCATCGTGCCGCTGGTACGGCAGGCCGCACAGGACTCCGCCGGGCAGTGACCCCGCGCACGGCCCCGCAGCAGCCCGCGGTCAGCAGGCGGGGACCTTGCCGTCGGTACGGATCTCCTCCAGCGCGTCCAGCGCACCCTGGAGCGAGCCGACCGGCACCAGCCGCAGCCCCGAGGGCAGCTGCGCACCGGCGTCGTCGCACTGCTCCTCGGGAACGAGGAACCAGGTCGCCCCGTCGCGCCGGGCCGCCTGCGTCTTGAGCGGGACGCCGCCGACGGGACCCACCTTCCCGTCCGCGTCGATGGTGCCGGTACCGGCCACGGTGCGGCCGCCGGTCAGCCCGGAGCCGGCGCCGTTCCCGTCCAGCTTGTCGACGATGCCGAGCGCGAAGAACAGCCCCGCGCTCGGGCCGCCGACATCCCCCAGCCGCAGCTTCACGTGCACCTTCTCCGGGGAGCGGTGCAGTTGGCGCAGCGCAGCGGTGACGGCCTTGTGCTGCGAGTCCTCCATCTCCGCCGAGATGCGCTTCTCGGCGTCCTCGGTGTCCCCGCCGCCCGGGTAGACGGCGTCGCGGGGCATCACCGCCCGGTCGTCGCGGAACCAGGCCCGCACCACGCCGGGCAGCCGCACGGTGGCCTCGGGCCGGGTCGCGGCGATGGTGACCGACAGCAGCCGCCCCTGGTCACTCCCGTGCGTCTCGGCGCCCTCGACGGTGATCACGGGTTCGCCGTCGCTGCGGCCGAGCACGTTCGCGGTCTCGCCGGGCTGCGCGAGCGAGAACGGCAGCGGAGCGGACAGCGCCACGACGAACAGCAGGACGACGGGCAGCACGCAGAGCGCGAGCGTGCGGCGGCGGGTACGGCGCGGGCCTTCGGTCCCCGGGGCGCGGGTGCTGGATGCGGACACCCCCGCAATCTACCGACCGGGGCGCGGGCCGGTACGCAGACCCCGTACCGGGTCCCGTACCGGTCCACGCCCGGACCGCTCAGCGCAGCGCCGCGGCCGCCTCGTCGGCGGCCCGCACCACACGGTGGCCGACCTGTTCGGGCACCGTCTCGGACAGCATCACCACGCCCACACTGCCCTCGATGCCGTTCACGCCCAGCACCGGCGCCGCGGCACCGCTGGCACCCGCTTCCAGCTCCCCGTGGGTGAGCACGAAGCCGGGACCACGCTCGCCGTCGACACCGCGCCCGGCGAGTATCGCGCGGCCCGCGGCACCCCGGTCGAGGGGGTGGCGGAACCCCGTGCGGTACGCGACGTGGTAGTCCGTCCAGCTCGGTTCGACCACCGCGACGGCCAGTGCCTCGGAGCCGTCGACGAGGGTGAGGTGCGCGGTGGCGCCCACGTCCTCGGCCAGCGAGCGCAGCGCGGGCAGCGCCGCCTCCCTCACCAGCGGATGGACCTGCCGCCCCAGGCGCAGCACCCCGAGCCCGACCCGCGCCCGGCCGCCGAGGTCGCGGCGGACGAGGGCGTGCTGCTCCAGAGTGGCCAGCAGCCGGTAGACCACGGTGCGGTTGACGCCGAGCTTGTTGGACAGCTCGGTGACGGTGAGGCCGTGGTCGGTGTCGGCCAGTAATTTGAGGACACGCAGCCCTCGGTCGAGCGTCTGAGAGGTTTCCGCTGTCACGACGCCCCCCTCCCTCGGGTGAGTGACGGCAGCCGCGAGGGCGGACGCGTTCGAGAGCCACCTCCCCCGGCCCCCGGCCTGGGTCGGCACCCCGAGCGCAGCGCTGGAGGCCGCCGGTCGCGGTGGCACTGGAAAGAGCTGTTGCACAGCGAGCTGGGCAAACTGAGTGTCAACGGGATAACCGGCCGCCCGCGGCACCTCGCCACGGGCTGTGTGTCCGGGAAATTTAGCGAGCAGCACCGCTGACCGGAAGAGTCTGTCCAGAATCCGGGCGCCGCCTGACCGCCTTCGCCGCAAACGTCCCGAAGGTACGGTCTCGTATTCCTTTCGGAACGCCTTCTACCGCCCGGCGGGCCTTCCGAACGATTTTCCGTGGAATTTCCGAACGATTGCCGAACGAATTCCTGTTCTTCGGCCGGATCACCGGACGGTCGACCCGCCGAACGGATTCTCCGTGGGCTCCGGGGAAGGCGCCGGAACGCCACCGGAACCCCCGCAGCCGCAGCGGCGGCCGTGCCGTGGCCGCAGCTCGTCCGGAGCCGGCCGTAGCGGTGGCCGTCCGCACCCGGTGGCCGTCCGCACCCGGGGGCTGCCCCACACCGGGACCGCCCGCACGGGCCCGGTCAGCTCATCCGGGTGGCCCACTCCCGCACCTTGGCGATGCGGGCCTCGATCTGGTTCGCGGTCGCCTCCGCGCTGGGCGGCCCGCCGCACACCCGCCGCAGCTCGGTGTGGACGACCCCGTGCGGCTTCCCGCTCTGGTGCACGTAGGCACCCACCAGATTGTTCAGCGTGCGGCGCTTCTCCAGCAGTTCCTTGTGGGTGACCACGGGACGCTTGTCGGCGGGCGTCTCCAGCAGGTCGGCCTCACTGTCCGGACGCTTCCTGCTGTGCGCGATCTGCCGGGCCTGCCGCTTCTGGAGCAGCATCTGCACCTGGTCGGGCTCCAGCAGCCCCGGGATGCCGAGGTAGTCCTGCTCCTCCTCGCTGCCCGGGTGGGCCTGCATGCCGAACTCGGCGCCGTCGTACATCACCCGGTCGAAGACCGCGTCCGACTCCAGCGCCTCGAAGGGCAACTGGTCCCCGTCGGCGCCCTCCTCGTCCTGCTCCCGCTCCGCCTCCTTGAGGAGGTCGGCCTCCTCGGCGTACGGATCGTCCTCGCCGCCCTTCTTCGGCTTGTCGAGGACGTGGTCGCGCTCGACCTCCATCTCGTTGGCGAAGGTCAGCAGGGTGGGGATCGTCGGCAGGAAGACCGACGCCGTCTCGCCGCGCCGCCGGGAGCGGACGAAGCGGCCGACGGCCTGCGCGAAGAAGAGCGGGGTGGAGACGGTGGTCGCGTACACCCCGACCGCCAGCCGGGGCACGTCCACGCCCTCGGAGACCATGCGGACGGCGACCATCCAGCGGTCGGCAGGATTCTCCGAGGTCCGAAATTCCTCGATGCGCTGCGAGGCGCCGGTGTCGTCGGAGAGCACCACGGTCGGACCGGTACCGGTGATCTCGCGGAGCAGTTTGGCGTAGGCGCGGGCCGAGTCCTGGTCGGAGGCGATGACCAGGCCGCCCGCGTCGGGCACCGCCTTGCGCACCTCCGTCAGCCGGTGGTCGGCCGCGCGCAGCACGGCGGGCATCCACTCGCCGCGCGGCGCCAGCGCCGTGCGCCACGCCTGGGAGATGGCGTCCTTGGTCATCGGCTCGCCGAGCCGGGCCTCGATCTCGTCCCCGGCCTTGGTCCGCCAGCGCATGTTGCCGCTGTAGGAGAGGAAGATGACGGGCCGCACGACACCGTTGGCGAGCGCGTCGCCGTACCCGTAGGTGTAGTCCGCGACCGACCTGCGGATGCCCTCGCCGTCCTCGGCGTACTCCACGAACGGGATCGGGTTGGTGTCCGAGCGGAACGGCGTGCCGGTCAGCGCGAGCCGCCGGGTGGCGGGCTCGAACGCCTCCTGGCACGCCTCGCCCCAGGAGCGGCTGTCCCCGGCGTGATGGATCTCGTCGAGGATGACGAGGGTCTTGCGCTGCTCGACCCGGTTGCGGTGCAGCATCGGCCGTACACCCACGCCCGCGTAGGTGATCGCGACCCCCTGGTACTCCTTGCTCAGCGGGCCCGCGCTGTACTCCGGATCCAGCTTGATGCCCACCCGTGCCGCCGCCTCGGCCCACTGCTTCTTCAGATGCTCGGTCGGCGCGACGACGGTGACCTGCTGCACGACGTGATGGTGCAGCAGCCACGAGGCCAGGGTGAGCGCGAACGTCGTCTTGCCGGCGCCCGGCGTCGCGACGGCCAGGAAGTCGCGCGGCTGCCGCTCCAGGTACGCGTCCATCGCCGCCTGCTGCCAGGCCCGCAGTTTGCTGGCCGTGCCCCAGGGAGCGCGGCCGGGGAAGGCGGGCGACAGATGGTGGTTGTTGCTGGGGGTGGTGGGAGTGGTAGTCACGGTCTCCGGGGCGACGGGATGACGACGGGATCAGGTACGGCGGCGGCCTGCCGGCACAGCCGCGCCAACCCTACCGGGGGCGCCGGGCGTCCGGAGCGGCGCCGGGTCGCTGCGCCCGACCACCCGCCCGGATCACCGGGGCCGGGCGCGGGAGAACCGGTCCGGCCTGCCGTCGTCCCAGTCGAGCGTGAGGCTGCCACCCCCGTCGCCGAGCACCGCCCGGCCGGTCATGGCCCTGCCCCGGCAACTGCCGCCGAGCCGCAGGCCGCGGCTGACGGTTCCGGTGCAGCGTGCTCCGACGCCTTGCACCGTGTAGGAGCCGCCGGTGACGGTGAAGGTGACGGCCCGGCCGCTGACGCGGTACGGGAAGTACCAGGTCCCCTGCACCGCGTCGATCCCCGCGCCCGATTCGGCACCGGGCTCCCGCGGGGTGCCGCTGCCGCCGGGGCGGGTGCCGCGGGTGGCGGGGGCGCCGGTGGCGGATACGGGAGGGGACGCCGAGCCCGTCACGCGGCCGGTACCGGCCGCGGAGTCCTCGTCCGCTGGGGCCGTCTGGTCCGCGGGGGCGGCCGAGGGCGCGGCCGAGTGCGCGGGAGAGGCGGCGGTGGGGCCCGACGGGCCGGGCCGGGCGGACCTACCGGCGCTCCTGTCGGCGTCGGCGGTCGGCCGGGTCCGGTCGGTGGCGCCGGGATTCTTGCCGTCCCCTTCGCCCGCGCAGCCGGACAGCGCGAACACCAGGACCGCGGCGGCACCGGTGACGCGTGGGATTCTTGCCCGCACGAGCATTCCTGCTTCCTCTCTGCTGATCATCCGCGAACAGGGGCTGCCCGCCCGGAACGGAATCCTTCCCGCGGAGAGCGTCCCGGCGGCCCTGACAGTGCCGTCGCACACGGGCGGAATTCCGCGGAGTGCCCCGGATGGACGGCATGGCGGAGCACCTCCGGTGCTCGGCGCACACGGATCCCGCACGGCGGCCGTCCGGCCACGACACGGCGTGGGACCGGGCCGGCAAGGTGGCCTCCCGGCGGCCGGCCGGTGGCCGCCCGGTGGCCGCCCGGTGGCCGACGGGTGCGGTGTCCGACGACGAACCGGCTGTCGCGGGGCAACCCTTCACGCGCCTCGCGGGTCTCACGGACGACTGACCAAAGCCCCGGTCCCGGTCCGCCCCCGCAGGCTCAACTCCTTTTGCTCTCCCTGCCGCTGGAGTCCGGAGCACAACGACTCAGGAGGACGAGTGCGTCACCACGACCGTGCCACCCCCCGCACCACACCCGGTCGCACCGCGACAGCAAGCGCCACCGCCGTGGCCGCCCGCGCCGTCGGTGTGACGGCCGCACTGGCGGCCGGTCTCCTCTGCGCCACACCGTCGGTGGCGGCACCGGCGAAGAGCGCCGCAGCGCCCGGCGCCACCACGGCGGCCAAGAGCGCCGCCGCACCGAAGGCCGACTTCGACGGCGACGGATACGCCGAGACCGTCGCGGCGGCTCCCACGGCAACCGTCTCCGGCAAGTCGTACGCGGGGTTCCTCACCGTGACCTACGGCTCGGCGAAGGGCGCGGACGTCTCGCGCCGCCAGCTCTTCAGCGCCAACTCCGCGGGCGTGCCCGGCAGCGCGGAGACCTACGGGGCCTTCGGCCGCAACACCGCAGCCCGTGACTTCGACGGGGACGGCGTCACCGACCTGGCCGTCAGCGGCAACAAGGGCGTCGTCATCCTGTGGGGCGAGAAGGGCAAGGGCCTCACGAGCGCCACGCAGGTCTCGGGGGTCAAGAACGTCACCCGGCTCGTCGCGGGCGACTTCGACGGCGACGAGAAGCCCGACCTCGCCGTGGGCACCGGGGACTTCGACCAGGGGCTGACGGTGCTGTACGGCGGCTTCGGCCGGGACGGCAAGGCCGCCAGGAGCGACACCCGCGAGACCGGCCATCTGTTCGGGCCGACGTCGCTGACGGCGGGCGACGTCACCGGCGACGGCGTCGACGACCTCGTCACCACGCACGCCTTCGAGGAGATGTCCGAGAGCAGCGAGTTCTTCCAGGGCTCGACCGACGGGCTGGCCACCTCCTCCGAGCACGTCACCGACGCCGAGACCGGCGTCATCGCAGACGTGGACAAGGACGGCTTCGGCGACCTGGTGGTCCGCACCGTTCCGGGCGGCGTCGTGGAGGACCTGCCCCACGACCACGGCACGCTCAAGGTGCTCTACGGCTCGGCCGACGGCCCCGGCGCGCACCGCACGAGCACGCTGACCCAGAACAGCCCGGGTGTGCCCGGCGTCAACGAGGAGGGCGACGAGTTCGGCAAGGCCCTCGCGGCGGGCGACGTCAACGGCGACGGCTACGCCGACATCGCGGTCGGTGTGCCGGGCGAGGACATCGGCAGCGGCGCCTCGGGCAAGGACGCCGGGGCCGTCGTCCAGCTCCTCGGCGGCAAGAGCGGGCTGACCGGGACGGGCGCGAAGAACTGGGACCAGGGCAGCGCGGGTGTGCCCGGAGTGGTCGAGGCCGGGGACCGCTTCGGCGCGGCCCTGACCATGACCGACACCGACCGGGACGGCCGGGACGACCTGGCCGTCGGCGCGCCCACCGAGGACGGCGGCAGCAATGCCGTCGACGCGGGCGCGGTGTGGGTGCTGCGGGGCACCACGGGCGGACTGACGGCCGACGGCGTCGTCTCCTACGGGCCCAAGACCCTGGGAGCCCCGGAGGCGGGCTCCCACCTGGGCGCCGGCTTCGCCCGCTGATCCGGCGAGGGGCCGGCGGAACCCGCCGGCCCTGCGGGCGGCGCCGGTGCCGCGGTGGGGGCCGCGGCACCGGCGCCGTCGCGTCGGAAGTCTCAACTCGCGTGCAGCGGCGAAGGGTTGGGACCGGGGATCGGATGCCCGAACACCACCGAAATCGTTGTCATGCATGAGTCACATGAGTACTGTGACGCCCCAGGCGCCTGAGCTCCATCCCCCCACCACAGGAGCACGTCATGCCCGCACATCCGCATGCCCGCAGGCCGCGCACACGCGTCGCCGTCACCCTCGGCACCGCCCTGGGCTGCGCCGCACTGCTGGCCGGCGTCCAGCCCGCGACGGCCGGCCCGGGCGGCCCAACCCCCACGATGAACGCCTCCTTCGACTCGGCCGCCGAGAAGTACGGGATACCCCGCGACGTACTGGCCGCCGTCGGCTACGGCGAGACCCACTTCGACGGCCACGACGGCGCCCCCAGCCAGGCGCACGGCTTCGGCGTGATGCACCTGGTCAGCAACCCCTCCCGGCACACCCTCGAACGCGCGGCCGAACTCACCGGGAAGTCCACCGCACGGCTGCGCACCGACACCGACGCCAACATCCGCGGCGGAGCGGCCGTACTGCGCGGCTACGCCGACGCCCTCGGGCTCGACGCGGCGGAACGCGCCGACGCGGACGCCTGGTACCCGGTCGTCGCCCGCTACAGCGGCGCCCACGGCGCCGCCGCACGGCTGTACGCCGACAACGTCTACCGGATCCTGCGGCAGGGCGTCCGGGGCCGCGCCCCGGACGGCGAGCGGGTGTCCGTCGCGGCCCGTGACGTCCACCCCGCCAAGGGCGCCACCGGGTCGGGGCCCGCGACCCGGAGCGCCGACTACCCGGACGCCGCGTGGGTTCCGGCCGACCCGGCCAACTACGCCAAGGGCCGCAGCGCGGCGCTCGACACGATCGTCATCCATGTGACCCAGGGCTCCTACGCGGGCACCATAAGCTGGTTCCAGAACCCCGAGGCCAAGGTCAGCGCCCACTACGTGGTGCGCTCCTCGGACGGCGCGGTCACCCAGACGGTGCGCGACGCGGACACCGCCTATCACGCCAGAAGCGCCAACTCCTCCGCGCTGGGCATCGAGCACGAAGGGTACGTCGACGACCCGTCCTGGTTCACCGACGCGATGTACCGCTCCTCCGCCGCGCTGACCCGCCATCTCGCGGACGCGCACGGCATCCCCCTCGACCGAGAGCACATCATCGGCCACAGCGAGGCCCCCGGCAACGACCACACCGACCCCGGGAAGCACTGGGACTGGGACCGGTACATGAAGCTGGTCAAGGGCTGACGCGACGGCCGCTCGCAGGCCGGCACGCGAGCGGCCACAGGCGGGAACCGTGACCGGTCACGGCCAGACACACCGCGGCCGGTCACGGGCACCGCGGCCGGGACCAGGACCGGCGACCGAGCGGCAACTCCCACCACGGTAGGTGTCCCCCTCCCCGGACGCCGCTTACCGTGGTGGGCATGTCAGCGACCGAGCCCGGGGCCGTACCGCCGGACGATCCCGCCACCCGCCGCCGGGAGACCGTGCTCAGCAGCGCCCACCGGCCGCTGACCTTCGGCATCGTCTCCGTCGTCCTGCTCATCGCCTTCGAGGCGACCGCCGTCGGTACGGCCATGCCACTGGCGGCCGACGAACTGGACGGCATCCCGCTCTACGCGTACGCCTTCTCCGCCTTCTTCACCACGTCCGTGGTCGGCATGGTCGCCTCGGGCCAGTGGTGCGACCGCAGAGGTCCGCTGCCCCCGCTGACCACCGGCATCGCACTGTTCGCCGGTGGCCTCCTGCTGTCCGGGACCGCCGGGAGCATGTGGCTGTTCATCCTCGGCCGCGCCGTGCAGGGCGTGGGCGGCGGACTGGTGATCGTGGCGCTGTACGTCACCGTCAGCCGCGCCTTCCCCGAACATCTGCGGCCCACCGTGATGGCCGCGTTCGCCGCCTCCTGGGTGGTGCCCTCCGTGGTGGGGCCGCTGATCTCCGGCACCGTCGCCGAGCAACTGGGCTGGCGCTGGGTGTTCCTGGGCATCCCGGCACTGGTGGCACTGCCGCTGCTGGTGATGCTGCCGCCCCTCAGGAGCCGGGCCTCCGGACCGCCCCCGGCCTTTGGTCCCCCCGGAGAGGGGAGCGACCGGCGCGAGGGCGCGCGGCGGATCCGGCTCGCGGTCGCCGCCGCGCTGGGCGCCGGACTGCTCCAGTACGCCGGCCAGGACCTGCGCTGGAGCGCGCTGCCGCCCGCCGCCGCGGGGCTCTTCCTGCTGGCCCGCTCGCTGCGGGTGCTGCTCCCCCGCGGGACCCTGCGCGCGGCCCGCGGGCTGCCCTCCGTCGTGCTGCTGCGCGGAATGGCGGCCGGTTCCTTCATCGTCGCGGAGAGCTTCGTCCCCCTGATGCTGGTGACCCAGCGCGGGCTGTCGGTCACCCTCGCCGGGCTCACCCTCGCCGCCGGGGGCGCGCTGTGGGCGCTGGGCTCCTTCGCCCAGTCCCGGCCCCGGCTGGAGCCGTACCGCGAACGGCTCGTCGTCCTCGGCATGTCCCTGGTCACCTTCGCCGTCGGCTGCACGCCGCTGGTGCTGGTGGAGTCGGTACCCGTCTGGTGCCTCGCACTCGCCATGGGGATCGGCTGCTTCGGCATGGGCCTGACCATCTCCTCCCTCAGCGTCCTGCTGCTGCGGCTGTCGGCCCCGCAGGCGGCCGGACGCAACTCCGCCGCGCTCCAGTTGAGCGACGGCCTCTCCAACGTGCTGCTGCTCGCGGTGACCGGTGCCCTGTTCGCCGCGCTGGGCGGCGGTTCGGTCACCGTCACCGGTACCGGCGGCGCCGACGCCGCGGGGGCGGGCGGTGCGGACGCCGCGCAGCCGGCGGCGTTCGCGGCCGTGTACGCCGTCTCGGCCGTCGTCGCCCTCGCGGGCGTCGCGGTGGCCCGGCGGCTGCGACCTGAACTCCCCGCCGGGGACCCGGCGAAGCGCCGGACGTCCGTTGCGGAAGGGACGCAGGAGCCCATCGAGGCGGCAGTGCCGACGGAGTGATCCAGAAGCACAGAACCCCACCTCCCGCACCGACCCAAAATCTGCTTATGGTTCTGCCATGTTCGACTCGCGACACATCAAGACCTTCCACGAAGTGGTGCGCGCGGGTTCCTACTCCGCGGCGGCCCGAGCACTGGGCTACACCCAGCCCGCGATCACCCAGCAGATGAAGGCACTGGAGCGGTCCGTGGGCACCCCGCTGTTCGTACGCGTCGGCCGTCGGATGCGGCTCACCGAAGCGGGAGAGGCGCTCGCCCGGCACTCCGAGGTGATCCTGGAGAGCATCAGCACCGCCCGACAGCAGATGGAGTCCCTCACCAGGCTGCGGGCCGGCAAGGTCACCGTCTGCGCCTTCCCCAGCGCGGGCGCCACCCTGGTGCCCGAGTCCCTCGCCGAACTCGCCGCCGAACACCCCGGCATACGCGTCGAACTCCAGGAGGACGAGCCGCCCGAATCGCTGCGCCGCGTCGTACGCGGCGAGTGCGACATCACCCTCGCCTTCACCTACCCCGGACTGCGCGAACAGGTGCCCGAGGAACTGGTGGAGATCCCGCTGCTGGAGGACCAGCTCACCGTCCTGCTGCCCACCGGCCACCCCATGGCCAGGCGCCGCGCCGTGCGGTTGCGCGAGCTGGCCGACGAACGCTGGATCGCCGGCTGCCTGCGCTGCCGGGCCAACTTCCTGCACGAATGCGCCGAACTGGGCTTCGCACCCGAGATCGCCTTCACCACCGACGACAACCTGGTGGTGCAGAGCCTGGTCGCCGAAGGGCTCGGCGTCGCCATGGTGCCGGGACTGGTGCTCTCCTTCCTCGTCCACCGGAAGGTCACGGGCCGCGCACTCGACCCCGCCTCACGCCGCCAGGTCTCCGCGTACGTGCTGCGCGAGCACCTGGAGATCCCCGCCACAGCACGCGTACTGGCGGCGCTGCGCACCGTCGCGGAACGCCGCGTCGGCTGCTGACCGCTGCCGCGGAGGCCACCCCGTGCCATGGATGCGGCGCCTCCCCCGCGGGTCCGGCTCCCCTTCACCGACGCCGCGGTGGCCGCGCCGAGCGGGCCCGGCGCCGAGAGCCGACCGGACCGCCCGCCCACAAGCAAGCCGCCCTCCCATAAGCAGATACGAGGGAGGGGCCAAGGAACCGTCGTTGGACGTGATACGTGCCCGCCGCGACGCTGCCCGTATGACTGCGACGACGACCACCCCATCCGCCGCCCGGACCGCCGGGCGGCTGCACGCCCTCGTCGAGGACGTGCGCGAGGCCGTCGGCCGAGGGCTGCCGCCGGACGTGACCGCGTACCTGGTCGGCGAGAAGCTGGCACCGCACCTGGGCGCCGACGATCTGCTGACCGACGCCCAGTGCGCACCCGACCCCGAGCGCTACCGCCAGCACGTACTGCACGCGGAGAGCGACGGCAGCTTCTCCGTCGTCGCCCTGGTGTGGCTGCCCGGACAGGGCACCTCGATCCACGACCACGTCTCCTGGTGCGTGACCGGCGTACACCAGGGCGAGGAGCACGAGCGCCGCTACCGGCTGCTGCCCGCCGAGGCCGCGGGCGGCAGCGCGCGCCTCGTCGCCACCGAGGACGTCGTCAACCCGCAAGGAGCCGTCTGCGGCTTCGCCCCGCCCGGCGACATCCACCGGGTGTGGAACGGCTGCGAGGGCCTGGCCGTCTCCCTGCACGTCTACGGAGCGGACATCTCACGGCTGGGCAGCAGCGTCCGCCGGGTGTACGACCTTCCGGCCGACGCCTGATGGCCCTTCTCGGCAGCCGCGCGCGGGAGACCCTCCGCGGCGCGGACCGGCCCGCGGCGACCGGCGCCACCGCACCCGCACCCGCACGGACGCCGAGCCCGCTACCCGGACTCGCGTTCGCCGCACTCGGCGTGGCCGCGGCATCCGCCGTGCACCTCCTGGTGCCCGCCGTTCCGATGCTGACAGCGGCGGTCGTGCTCGGCATCGCGGCCGCACACCTGCCGGGGCTGCGCACCCTCGTCCGCGGAGCCGCCCGCCCCGGGCTCACCCTGGCCGGCAAGCGGCTGATGCGACTCGGCATCGTACTGCTCGGGCTCAAACTCGCCCTCGGCGACGTGCTCGAACTGGGCTGGGCCACCGTGGCGATGGTCGCCTGCGTCGTCACCGCCACCTTCTTCGGCACCGTGTGGCTCGGGCGCAGGCTCGGACTCCCCGGCGACCAGCCCGTACTCGTCGCCACCGGCTACTCGATCTGCGGAGCCTCCGCGATCGGAGCGGTCAGCGAAGTGCGGGGCAGCGAGGAGGAGGACGTCGCCACCTCGGTCGCGCTGGTGACACTGTGCGGCACCCTCGCCATCCTCGTGCTGCCCCTCCTCCACGGGCCCCTGGGACTGGACTCCGCCCAGTTCGGACGCTGGGTCGGCGCCGGCGTCCACGACGTCGGCCAGGTCGTCGCCACCGCCCAGACCGGCGGCCCGCAGGCCCTGAACGAGGCCGTCCTCGTCAAACTCCTCCGCGTGCTGATGCTGGCGCCCCTCGTCGCGGCAATGGTCCTCGCCGCACGGGAACGCCACGGAACCGGCCACCCTCCGCAGGGCCGACGCCCTCCCCTCGTTCCGCTGTTCGTGCTGGGCTTCCTGGGCATGGTGGCCCTGCGGACCACTGCGTGGCTGCCCGGCCCCGTACTCGACGGCGCCGCCACCGCGCAGGAGATCCTGCTGGCCGCCGCGTTGTTCGGACTCGGCAGCGCGGTGCATCTGCCGTCGCTGACCCGCACCGGAGCGCGGGTCGCCGCACTCGGACTCTGCGCCTGGATCGTCGTCGCCGGCGCGTCATACGGCGGCGTCCTCCTCACCACCTGACCCCCAACTCCCTTCGCGGGGTCAGTCCCCCTCCGCGGATGGCCCGGCTCCGTGGGGGCACGCCCCCGTCGTCCTTCGGCTGCCGCCGAGAGGTCGTGTCGGGGGGGCGCTGCCCCCCAACGGCCCCCCGCCAAGGGGGCTCCGCCCCCTGAGAAACCCCCAGGCACCAACACCTCTCCCTCCCCCTCCCGTATCC